>NATO01000066.1 GCA_002085385.1 candidate division Zixibacteria bacterium 4484_93 | reverse complement strand
AGGAAGCTGTATGATATTATATCACCTTTCAGTGTCAGCTCGAACGATGGAATCTTCAGGTTCAGCACCTGTTTCTGCCTGACAGAGAGTGTGGGGGTAACGCCCGGTAGAGCGAACAGCTCGTAGAGTTCCTCGCGTGATAGTGTCGAGCGAGCGATTGAGAACCTTTTGAGTGCCGATATGAGCCTTTTCTCCACGCGGTTTCTCTCACCCTTGACCGTGTCGATAAGCTCCATAAACTGGCGCATAAGCTCATCCTGCTTGTCCTTGAGGAGCTTATGTCCCCTCTTTGCAACGACTAACCTGCGTCTCAGGCGCAGATTGTTCATCCTGTTCGGGTTGACAGCGAGCTTCATATACGGTTATTTTTCCTTGATGTATTTCTTCATATACTTTTCTATAATCTCTGGCTTGACACGCTTGAGTTCCATTGTTGGGAAGGCGGAAAGCAGTTTCCATCCGATGTCGAGGGTCTCCTCGATTGTGCGGTTGGTATGCTCTCCCTGCCCGACGAACTCTCGCTCGAATGTCTCGGCATACTGGAAGTAGAGCTTGTCGATGTCCGATAGAGCCGCCTCACCGAGGATAACTGCCAGTTCTTGTGCCTCCTTTCCCCTTGCGTAGGCGGCGAACGACTGGCTGAACATATCGTTGTGGTCTTCCCTTGTCTTCCCGACGCCGACACCTTTCTGCCTCAGTCGTGATAGCGATGGCAGGACATCGATAGGTGGCATAATACCCTTTTTGTGCAGCTGTCTTGAGAGGATAATCTGCCCTTCGGTTATGTATCCTGTCAGGTCGGGTATAGGATGCGTCTTGTCATCCTCTGGCATCGTCAGGATGGGTATCTGGGTAATAGAGCCTTCCTTCCCCTTTATTCTTCCTGCTCGTTCGTATATCGTTGCGAGGTCGGTGTAGAGATATCCAGGGTATCCTCTTCTTGCAGGTATTTCCTTTCTTGCGGCTGAGACCTCTCGGAGAGCTTCGCAGTAGTTGGTCATATCGGTTAGAATGACGAGGACATGCATATCGAGGTCGAAGGCGAGGTATTCTGCTGCGGTGAGGGCGACCCTTGGTGTAGCTATCCTTTCGATTGCCGGGTCGTCGGCGAGGTTCAAAAACATCACAGAGCGTTCGAGGGCTCCGGAGCGCTGGAGTTCGGTTTTGAAGTAGTTTGCCTCCTCGAATGTTATTCCCATTGCGGCGAAGACGACGGCGAACTGTTCGGCTTTCCCGAGGACTTTTGATTGCCTCGCAATCTGTGCTGCCAGTTGGTTATGTGGTAGCCCCGAGCCTGAGAAGATGGGCAGTTTCTGCCCGCGGACGAGTGTATTCAACCCATCTATTGCAGAGACGCCTGTCTGGATGAACTCTGATGGATACTCTCTTGCGTACGGGTTGATAGGGCTGCCGTTTATGTTCAGCCTCCTGTCCGGTATAATGTTTGGTCCGCCGTCTATCGGTTTGCCGAGTCCGTTGAATATCCTTCCGACTATGTCGGGTGATACGCCGAATGTGATGCTTTTCCCGAGGAACTTCACTCGGCTGCCTGCGACATCGACACCCGTTGCACCCTCGAAAAGCTGGATGAGAGCCTTGTCCCTGTCGACCTCGAGCACCTTGCCTCGCCTGATTTCACCTGTGGGTAGTGTAATCTCCACCAGTTCGTCGTATCGGGCGCCCTCGACCTCCTCGACAAGCACAAGTGGACCCGTTATCTCGTTGATTGTGGTGTATTCTTTAAGCATACGATTCTTCCTCCTCGGATATGAGGCGTGTCATATCGTCGGCAAGACTTGCCTCGAGTTTTTCTATCTCATCTATCTTGTCCTCCGGAATGAACTTTGCCCTCGCAATTTCCTCTCTTATTGGAAGGGAGGCAATCCTATCGAATAGAACCCCTTTGTTGAGAGCTTTTTTTGCCTCGTGGTAGAATCTGAGGACGAGGCGCAGGAGCAAGAGCTGTTTCTTTTTCGAGCAGTAGGTATCGACCTCGTCGAATGCGTCCTGCTGGAGGAAATCCTCCTTTATTGAGCGAGACGCCTCGAGTATGAGCCTGTCCGATGGTCCGAGGGAATCTGCACCGACGAGTCTGACTATCTCCTCGAGTTCTGCTTCCTGTTGGAGTAGCTTCATTGCCTCCGCACGCATACCGATGAACTCCTCACCAAATTCCCTTGTGTAGTATTCTTTCAGGTTGTCCTGATAAAGCGTGTATGAGTTAAGCCAGGATATAGCCGGGAAATGTCTGCGGTATGCGAGGTTGTCCTCGAGGCTCCAGAATACCCGAGCGACCCTCAATGTTGCCTGGACGACCGGGTCGGATAGGTCTCCTCCGGGTGGTGAAACGGCGCCGATTGCCGTTAGTGAACCGATTCTGTCATCCTGTCCCAGGCAGATGGTTTTCCCTGTTCGCTCGTAGAACTCTGCTATCCTTCTGCCGAGGTATGCGGGGTATCCTTCCTCGCCTGGCATCTCCTCGAGCCTGCCGGATATTTCCCTCATAGCCTCTGCCCATCTGGATGTCGAGTCAGCCATAAGTGCAACGGAATACCCCATATCTCGGAAGTATTCGGCGATTGTTATGCCTGTATAGACGGATGCCTCCCTTGCTGCGACGGGCATATTGGATGTGTTTGCGATAAGCACCGTGCGGTTCATAAGAGGCTGTCCGGTTCTCGGGTCGGTGAGCTGAGGGAACTCTATAAGAACATCGGTCATCTCGTTTCCTCGTTCCCCGCAGCCGACATAGAGTATGATATCGGCGTCGGCATATTTAGCCAGCTGGTGCTGGATGACCGTCTTCCCGCTGCCGAATGGTCCAGGAATGCAGGCTGTTCCCCCCTTTCCGACAGGGAAGAATGTATCGATAGTCCTCTGCCCCGAGATAAGTGGGGTGTCAGGTACGATCTTTCTCTTATATGGTCTCGGCTGTCTGACGGGCCAACGCTGGGTCATTGTCAACTCACGGCTGTTCCCATCGCTGGTTTTTATGCGGGCGATGATGTCTCTGATGGTGTGCTTGCCGCCGTTTATCTCCACTATCTCGCCTGATACATCGGGCGGGACGAGTATCTTGTGTATCACAGCGATGGTCTCCTGAACGGTTCCGAGTATATCACCGCCTACGACTTTATCGCCTGCTTTCTTCTGCGGGACAAACTCCCAGAGCTTTTTCTCATCTAAGGGTGGTTCCGATACACCGCGGGTTATGAAATCCCCGACCTTATCTCTTATCTTATCGAGGGGTCGCTGTATCCCGTCATAGATGGATGCGATAAGCCCGGGTCCAAGCTCGACCGATAGCGGAGCACCTGTTAGATACACCGGCTCTCCGGGACCGAGTCCGGATGTGTCCTCATAGACCTGTATGGAGGCTGTATCTCCACGCAGCTCGATTATCTCACCTATGAGACGATGTTCGCTCACCATTACAACATCGTACATCCTCGAGCCTGCCATATTCTCTGCCACCACCAATGGTCCCGATACCTTGATTATCTTTCCTTGTTGCATAGACTTACTCCTCTTTTGCTTCTCCGATTATATCCCTTCCCGCAGCCTTTTTTACAGTTGCCCTTATGTTTGCGAGCCCGAACCCACGGCTGCCGGAGACATCCGGAATGAGCACCACCGAAGGTAGAGGCTCGTATGCAATCCTATCTATCTCTTCCTTTAATGTAGGATAGAACCGCTCGGTTATAAATATCACGGTGAGCTCCTTGGATTTTGTGAGTCTTGCGAATATTCTCTCCGCCTCCTTCTCATCGGAGGCAGGGTGAACCTCGACACCGAGAGCGAGAAAGGGTAACAAGGTCTCCTCATCGCCTATTATTGCCATCCTACAGGTATCCATATGGTATTATTCTCCTTATCTTCTCTTCGGGCAGACCGGACAGGCGTGCAAGTATTATTCTGCGCACTGTGTTTATCTCGAATGTAATCATCTCCCAGTATGCATACACGAGCTCGAGCCCGAACGGGCAGAACTTGATATTATCGAGGAACAGGAGCTCGTATGCCTCGGATAACACATCAAAATCCAGGAAGCTCTTTTCCCTGATTGCTTTTGCGAGTTCATCTCCGAGCCGTCTACCGAGGTAGCTTACCGACAGCTTCGATGAGACAACCTCCTCCGGCTTATCTGATAGCTCATCGAAGAATTGGGGAGGCAGCTTTCCGAATGGAACGAAGATTGTCTTGAAAAACCCATAGGGGAGTTTAAGTAGCCTTGTTCTGATGAGGTTTTTTATGTTGAGCAGGTCGCTCTTCAAACCGATATACTCCTTTATGAACCTGCTTTTTTCCAGGCAGCTCTTGAGGAGAGAGAGATACTCCATATCGAGTGTAATATCGATAGTTGCAGGGTTCTTTGTCGCGTCGTACTCCTGTTCAGCCTGCTCGATAGAGTGTATGAACTCATCTGGTATTTTCTCTTTCTCTCCTGCTGCGAAGAAGCGTCGGAGCCTTGTCACGCCGATATTCCCTATATGAACAATGCCTGCATCCTGCGGCTTTTCACCGGAGATTCGGCATTTGAGGAGATACGCCGCATTGGCGAAATCATACTTCGCCTTCAGATAAAATGGTAATCTTGAGTCTGGCAGCAGTTCATCGATGAGGCTCAATGTCTCTCTCTCCGCCTCGACGAGTCCTGCCTCGTAGTCCTCGACGCCAGGGTTATCGGAGTTCTTCAGATAGTATCCTGCTTCCTCGAACGCCTTGCCCAGTTCATCTATTGGTATCTCTGCAAGCTTGTAGAAATCTGCCTTCCGCAGAAGTCTTGTCTCCTTCGCTCTTATCACCCCGGAGGCATAAGCGTATCTTGTATCCCCGGTCATTATGATAGGTTGGAATAGCATATCACTCTTTCGGGAAAATGAGGTTGACGAGCTTCTCGGTCAGATTTTCTCGTCTGTCGGAAAATATTGCATCGACAGAGAGATTGTATCGCACCCTTCCCTTGTCGATTATCACTCCGTAGTCTATCTCATCGGTCTTCGAGACGGTGAAATCTTTTTCAAATTCCCTTTTGAATATTTCACCACGGCGTTGAAAGTCCAAAGCTCCGACAAAGAGGGTGCCCGAGTCGGTTATCTTATCCACTGCCTTCCTGAAGCGTGAGACATACTCCTCATCGGGTAGGTTCAGGAGGTGCTGTTTTGCCTGTGAGAACAGCTCTTCGAGTAGCTGCTGTTTGAGCGAGAGCAACTGTTTTCTCATCTCGGAGCGAGCCAATGCTATTTTGTGCTCGAATGTTCTCTTTTTGATGAGTTCTGCTTCCTCCTGGATATTCTTGAGCCGGGATTTTCTCTCCTGCTCAATCTCTGTCTCGATGAGCTGGATTTTCTCCTCCGTTTCCTTCTGGATACGCTGTATCTCTTCTTGTGTGTCCTGTTTTATCCGCTCGAGAATCTCTATGTAGCCCATAATCTTTCCTATATCAGCTTGATGTTCAGTAGGATAAGGACAGAAGCGAGTAGCCCGAGGATTGCGTAGAACTCGACGAATGCTGCCAGTGTCATTGCCTTTGCCACCTGTGTTTTGTCCTTGACGACGAGCCCGACGCCTGATGCACAGACCTTTCCCTGATATATAGCGGAGAAAAGTCCTGCGAGACCTATCGGCAGTCCTGCAAACAGGAATCGCCAGCCGGCGGATGTTGTCAGAGCAGCAGTATTTCCACCCAGTATGCCGCTCCAGAGGATGATGAGGAACCCGACAACGAAGCCATATATCCCCTGTGTTCCGGGCAGAGCGGACAATAGCAAAAACTGAGGGAAAAGCTCAGGATTCTCGTGCATTGCACCGAGACTCATATTCGCTGATGTCATAATCCCCATAGCGGAGCCAATCCCCGCCATAGCGACAGCAATTGCTGCCCCGATAATGGTGAGAGCAACGCCGCTTATCCCCGCAGAAGATGTTCCAATTTCCTGGGCAGATACAACGGAAAAGGTGGCAAGAAGAAACAGAAGCAGTATTAGAGCCCTTTTCATTTCTCCTCCTTAGTTGGTTATTATTATGTTTTTATATCTCTTTCTGAAAGGCTTAAACTCCTTTCCTCCTCCCTCATAGAACTTGGTAAAGAACTCGACGAACTGCAATCTCGCTGGGTGGACGAAGGCGGATATTGCCGATAGCCCGATGTATGCTGTATGTCCCAGAAGCAGGATTAGAACGGCTATGAGTATCCCGACAACCGGTATCCCGGACACCGTCTTTGCAATGATGTCTATTACACTGGCGATGACGCCTGTTGCCAGTCCGAGTGCCAAGAGCCTCGAGTATGAGAGTATGTCGCCGAACAGTCCTATTATAGCATACAGCCCATCGAAGCCGAGCGCCTCGTATACCGATTTGCCGATGCCCTCCCCCGATGCGATTCCGAGAATAAGATTGCCGAATAGCATCCCCAGAACACCATAGAGTAGCATATTGGTATAGATAGCTGCATAAGGTTTGATAACATCCGGCAGCAGGAAGCTTATCATAGCTGCTCCTGCTCCGAGTGATATTGTCACCCAGGAAAGGGAGACAACGATAGTTCTTATCTTTCTCACTACGCTTCTTGTGTAGAGCAGTTTTATATACATTCCTGCCAGAAACCCGACAGAGACCTGTATTGCACCGAGTATGATTACTATGCTGAAGAATATCATAGCATCCTGCAGTGGGTCGAACAGTTTGAGGCTTTTAAGAACAGGGATGTTCATATCTGAGGCGTTCATACCGAAGTATCCACCTGTTATTATTCCCGCTATGATAGCGAAGAATCCACCATAAGCAATGAGTTTCATAAGTTTTTTTGCCCCGGGGTCTTTACGGAAGAGAAGGGCGCCAATCGTTCCCATAAGGAGTAGAACGAGTCCATATCCTGCATCCGTTATTGCTACGCCGAAGAAGAGCGGGAAGAAGAGGGCAACAAGCGGTGTCGGGTCTATCATTCCTGGGCGTGGGTAGCCGTATAGCGATGTTACCACCTCGACAGGCTTCAGTGCCTCAGGGTTCTTGAGTGCGACCGGTGGCTCCTCACCTTCTTCTGGAGCTATCTCTATTATCTCGATGCTCGGAAAGAGAGCGGTTGTCTTTTTCTTGAATTCGCTGAATTTGTCCTCTCGCATCCAGCCGGTAAGGATTTTTGTTTTCGCTGTCTTTCGTGCCTTGGAGATAACGGTTGCTTGTTCAAGGAGGATTGAATACTGGTCGAGAGAGATAAACAACTCCTTTATAATGGGTAGTTTTG
>NATO01000065.1 GCA_002085385.1 candidate division Zixibacteria bacterium 4484_93 | reverse complement strand
TAAAGGTAGAACTGCCCGACTAAACAAGGTCGTCGAACCAGAGGGCATCGTCCTTCCTTGGAACAGTCAGAATCCGATAGTGGTTTTCGGGGTTTGCTGCCCTGTGATATTTGAGGTATATCTGCTTTTCGTCGCAGCCCACTATCTCAATCTTACCGGTTGTGTGGGACATAATATAGATTATTCTCCCAGCGAGACCTGATATACCGCGCTTTGCCTCCCTTATTATCCTTATCCCCTCCGTTATCGGGACGGAGAAGTGGTGGTTGCCGAGAACAGGTCTGTTCTGGAATATATAGTATGGGCTTATACCGATTTCTACGAGAGAGATAAAGAGCTCTCTCAGTGTGTCGGGATTATCGTTTATCCCCCTTAAAAGCGGTGTCTGATTGAGGAGAATTGCCCCCCAGGACAAAAGTTTTTTTACCGCTTCCTTTGCCTTGTCGGTTAGCTCTCTCGGATGGTTGAACTGCGTTACAATATACGCTCCCTTACCCGATTTCTTGAGTATAGAAACTACTCTCTCGAGTTCAGGGTCATCTGTTATCCTGAAAGGATTGAAGGCGGGTGTTTTTGTTCCGATGCGGATGAAACGGAGGTGCTCAATCTCCGATAGGGCAGATACCAGTTCGATGAGCTTCCTCGTTGATAAAATGAGCGGGTCTCCACCGGATAGTAGGACATTGGTTATCTCAGGGTGCGAGCGGATATAGTTCACTCTCTCCTTTATTCCGAGCGATACCTCGGTGCTTCCCTTTATGAACAGCCTCTTCCTGAAGCAGAACCTACAGTATGAGCCGCAGACCCGACTCGTCAAAAACAGTGCTGTGTCGGGATACTTGTGTTCGATCCCTCGCTGAACGGTATACTGCTTCTCATTGGAGGCATCAAGTTTTCCCCATTCTTCGAGCTCATCGAGAGAAGGGATTATAATCCGCCTTATCGGGTCGGTCGGGTCATCCCATTTGATGAGGCGAAGATAGTAGCTGTTTGCCTAGTAGCTGTTTGCCCGGAAAGCAAAATGTTCCTCTACCTTCAGCAATCTTTTCTTTTCCTCTTCCGTGAGAAATGGAACCTGCTCTATCTTCGTGTAGTATCTTACCATAGCTGTTTACCCCTCCTTTTTCACTTTTCATTGAGCAATGACACATATCTCCTTTATAACGAGGAGCAACGAGAAGAAATTTAAGATAAAAGGACAGGGAGTCAGATAAAGAGGGGCTCCCGTGTTGAACGAGAACCCCTCAAAAAGATTGGATGCTACTTCATAAGAAGCATCTTGCGGGAAACAGAACCGCCAGTATCACTACTTATCTTGCAGAAATACAGACCGGACGGACAGCTATTTCCACTGTTATCTGTGCCATCCCAGGTGACCGTGTAACTACCTGTCCCCTTGAATCCGCTTGTCAGCGTTTTAACCCTTTTACCGAGAAGGTCGTAGACAGCAAGCTCAATCCCGGATGGACTGTTCACATCGAATGTAATCTCCGTTGCTGGATTGAATGGGTTCGGGACATTCGGATAGAGTGTGAAGGAAACCGGTTTCGCAGATTCCTCCTCCTCGATACCTTCTATAATCGTCCTCGTGGAGACAACATGGCAGATAACCGGGTTCAGTGTAGGCTCTCCGACATCAAGGATAGTTACGCCCGCATCCTTGTCGAGGATATAGAAGATATAAAGTGAATCGTTGCTTGCGTATTTTGCTGCCGATACATCGAGCTCGGATAGACATTCACCGGGCAGGCATCCGGGAGAATGAGAATCCGTGAGGTTCAGCGGTTCAGACCAGGTTGCACCATTATCTGTTGAATATGCCACATATACCTCGTTGTTTGGGATGCCTCCTGCCTCCCAGCCATCGCCGGAGTAATCCTCATAGAGTGTATCCTCGAAAGCACCATACTGATACCAGACACAATACAGAGTTCCATCATCGCCGAGTGTCAGGTTTGGCTTGTGGAAAAGCCCCGCATCTCTCATTCCACCCTCGTCTCTTATCCCTGGTGTGTAATACCACCCAGGAGGAGTAACCCGTGTAAGACCTGTTTCCTCAGACCAGTGATAGATATGGTTATACAGATAGTATGAGAACCCTGCTGTGTCTGATGTATCGAGTGACGCGGCAGCCCAGGTAATAGTTGTATAGACAATATGAAGGTTGTCATCGTCATCGAATATGGCGGCGGGGTCAGACCAAGGCCTCGGAACGACGACAACGGTATCGATGCCGCCCAGTGTATCCTCAAAAAACATCGTATCCGTTTCCTCGAGGGTGTATCTCTCATACCCAGTTGCATTTACCCTGTCTCCCCAGGTCTCGCCACCATCTGTCGATATGTGATAGTAGACATTGAAATACTCGGGCCAGTGATGCCCGTAATCCGGCTCGCCGTGGGTTGTATAGACGATGGCTATCTTGTTGGAAACATGGGAGCAGGTTATGGCCCTGTTCACACCATAGACGAAATACGGCACATTCACGGATTCGGGCGATTCGGAGGTTATGCCCATATCGGCATAGTGGCAGCGGTAGTAGTAGATTGCTCCACTACCGGCAAAAGCCTGACTTAACATATGGATTGTATCATCGATGCCGACATCGACAAATGGCCAGATAGCCTCCATATCGACGCTTCTACCACCGCCGGAGTCGCCCATTGCTGCCTCCATCTCTGTGGCAACGAAGACGCCTCTTGTTCCATACTCGGGACCAATGTCGGCTGCCAGGACTGAATGCGTTGCACCGGATGGCGTGGTCTGATGGTATCCAATGAGCGGAATTCCAGCTGAGTTCACAGCGATTGTTGTGTAGCCTGCTCTCGGAGAAGAATCCACCCGCATACCTGTTCCGGGCCACTCCCAGACGCCCTCGGGGGAACGGTAGTTGTAATAGACATGACGGGATGTTGAAGCCTCATCCTCGCCGTTCATCCAGGAGATATGCACTCCACCATTCAAATCGGTGGCTATGTTCGTTCCGTTGCCGTTGTGCTGCATATCGTAGTAGGACGTTCCGATGGTATCGATATGCCCAACAAGCTCCTTCCTCCCTTCGCTGGCGGCTCTCGGATACCAGTTGCCAAGCACCTTCCCGGATGGATAGACAGGCGTTATCTTCCCGGGAAGATAGCTTACAGCATCCTCGAGAGCGAACGCACTTGCCACGAGAAGAAACAGCATACTAACAACAAAAATACCTCTTCTCATTGCTCCTCCTTACTTTTAGGTTCGATTACCTATTTATCCTCTTTAATACTGGAATTTATTCAATTTTTGGGTTAAGTCAAGAGTTTTTATTCAAACTATATTGACTTTTGGGGAATTTTTTCATATCTTATAATTAAATCTTATAATTAAACAAAGGAGGGTATGATGAAACAGATTTTGGTTTTCTCACTACTTCTCGTTGTTTCGGTGCCTCTTCTCGCCCGGACAGGTGGTCCGGATGAATATGGTTATATGTTCACCGACGAGGTAGAGTTTTCCTGGATAGACGAGGAGGGTGCGGTTGCTATCGGGCTTTCTGGAGATGATAACTTTCTCCAGATTCCACTCCCGTTCTCGTTTGGCTTCTATGGTGAAAGATACGACAGCATCTTCTGCGGAACAAACGGACTTCTCTCATTCTTCGAGGAGGAGGCAGATGCATACTGGAACGATTCCATCCCTACAGCCTTTACTCCCAATGGGATAATCGCACCTTTCTGGGATGACTGCAATATAAGGGATGAATCGGAGGTACTTGTTAAGACAGTTGATTCGGTATTTGTCGTAATATACAAGGATGTGTTTTGTCCCTTCTCCTCGATGACGAACCCTTTGACCTTTGAGGTGCTATTGGTAAACCATCCGGAAGGTGATGGTGATATTGTTTTTCAGTATCTTGATGCGGAGGTAGATGATGTAACCCATACCCACGGTGGGAGTGCTACCGTCGGGATTGAGAACGAGGACGGAACAATTGGATTGCAGTATTCTTATGACGAGGCGGTCGTGGACAGCGGACTTGCCATCAGGTTCTTCTTCTCTGGAGGAATAAATAGTGTCTCAGCTATGGAGATACTCTCTCCTGCAGGTGTTGTTATTGGAGGAGAGGAAATTACACCAAAAGCTGTCTTCAGGAACCGTTCGGATAGTTCTGTCGACTTTACTGCATTCTTCAGGATACAGGATACAACAGGAGCTCTTGTTTATATAGACTCTTTCAATGTCTCATCGCTTGGAGCAGGGGAAAGGGATACCGTTGAGTTTGCTCCCTGGATGCCTGAGACGGGAGGTTTTATCGCTACTGCCTGGCACAACTTCGGGGGAGATGAGCTACCAATTGATGATACGACAACTGCCGAATTCAGTGTCTATGAACATATCTCGTCCGGTGGACCCGACGATTTTGGATACTCCTGGCGAGATTCTTACCACCCCGGTGGACCGACCCCCTTGCCTATCGGTATAGAAGGTGCAACGAGGATAGATATTTCCGGAGATGATGTGACAGCAGAAATTCCTCTCCCGTTTGAGTTCCCGTTCTATGGTAGTGAGTATTCCTCTGTCTGGGTCTCATCCAATGGTTTTTTGTCGTTTGAGTCGCTGACAAGTTCACATATACTCAACGATAGTATCCCGTGTGCCGATGACCCGAATGCAATCCTTGCGTTATACTGGGATGACTCGGATATCGATACATACTCTGACCCTGAGGCAGGGATTTATGTCAAGCGACCCGCGGATGATGAGTTCCATATCATATTCTGGCATATATTCTTGCCTTACTCCTCCACAACGGACAATGTTACATACGAGGCGATACTTTATGAATCGGGCAGGATTATCTTCAATTATGCCCAAACGGAGACACCGACATACCCCGAGCGCTCTATGGGACGCTCCGCCACCGTGGGGATAGAATCCCCCGATGGGACAACAGGACTCCTCTACGAATACAACGGTATGCCCCCTGCCAATCTCATATATCCTGATTTTGCAGTTGAGTTCTCCTCAGAACCCGTTGTGGATACGATACCGCCTGCTATCTCCCATACACCGCCTGCTGTTTTGTATAGCACAGAGGAGAATTTTATTGTTCAAGCTACCATAACCGACATATCGGGTGTGATTGCCGATACGCTTTTCTTCAGTGTCACGGGGCTCCTCACCCCTGTCTCAAATGATAGCGTGGTCGGGTCGAACTACTACTACACCCTGCCGGTTCCGCCTGCGGGGATGAGCGTATGCTACAGGTTCTTGGCGGTTGATGGTGCGGAGGCGCATAATGTCGGCTATCTACCGGGGATGGATTCTACCTTCTGTGTCCCCGTTATAGACCCCCACTTTGGTGGTCCGGACGAGGATGGATTCTACTTCGCCGATTCCGATGCCCCAGATTCAATCGAATACAAGCCGGTGTTCGATTGGCTCGAACTTGACCCTGCACTCGGTGGAGAAGGTGAGGCTCTACCCGTGAGAGACGATTATCTCTCCGATGTCATAACGCTCCCGCTTCCGTCCGTGTTCTATGGTGTGGAGGCAACAGCTCTTGTCATCTCCTCGAACGGGTTTGTCTCCTTCGATACGACGCTTGCTTTTTCCCGCCCGTATAACAGACCGCTCCCATCTGGCGAGGTGCCGTCTCCTCTCATTGCACCGCTGTGGCTTGACCTCGTTCCACCGGAAGATAGCACAGGGCTCTTCTTCTGGATAGACGAGTCAGGGCAAAGAGCGGTTGTCGAGTGGAAAGATTTCAATGAGTATGCCCATACTCTCCCTATGACATTCGAGGCGATAATCCATTTTGGGCTCGAATACCCGTATATCAAGTTCCAGTATCTTGATGTCTCGGAGGAAATAGGAGCGACCGTTGGCATCCAGAACTGGGATGGGACAAGTGGAGTGCAATATTTCTACGATGGAGTGCCTGATTATCTCTTGCACGATTCGCTTGCTGTTATCTTCTCGACGAACCCGACATATATTGCAGATGTAAAAAATCTTCCGCAGAAACTTGCCCTCTATCTACCTTATCCGAACCCGTTCAACTCGGTGGTGCAGATAAGATTCGATATCCCCGAAGGAGAGAATGCCTCCATCGAACTCTACAACATCCTCGGAGAAAGGGTCGCAGTGCCTCTTAGAGAAGCTGGACCGGGAAGATATACCATATCGTACAGGACTGACAATCTGCCCTCCGGTGTGTATATGGTTGTGCTCCATGGGAGAAGCAGCATTCTCTCCAGGAAGGTCTTGTATCTAAAGTAGTTGATGGGCTGTTTTGCGAGTGTGAAGGGTGGTAATGTGTGAAATTCCTTCTTTTCCCCTTTGCCTCTATTTTCTGGGCTGTAGTGACCATCAGGGGTATGCTTCATTCTCTTTTTGGAAGGGAGATATTTCTGCCCGGTGCTATCGATGTTGGCAGTGTTCTTGTGGGTGGCACTGGTAAGACGGCTGTCGTGAAGATGCTTGCCCACCATTTTCTTTCGAGGGGTGAGAAGGTTGCCGTTTTATCCCTGGGATATGGACGGCGGAGCCGGGGAGAGAAGATTATTCTCCCCGGTAACAAGGCAAACTGTGATGAGATTGGTGATGAGCCGCTCGAGATATTTTCATCCTGTAATGTTGCCCTTGGAGTTGGCAAGAGACGAGAGAGGCTGTATAATGTTCTTGTTCATCGTGGATACAACAGAATAATCCTCGATGATGCGTTTCAGTATGTAAAGGCTCGTGCTGCTGTGAATATAATCACTCTCACGGATGCCCTGTTTCTCCCGTTTCCTGTGGGTGAACTCAGGGACAGGATGTCTCGTATAAGAGAAGCAGATTTTGTGCTCGTGAAAGGGAAAAGAACGGAGGCACTCTCCCGTATCATTCGTCGCTTCGGCAAACAGGATATAGCATTCGATTTTGGATACAGACTATCGGGTATATACAATCTTGCCACAGGGGTGAAGGTTTCTCTTCCTGGCGAGAATAAGTTCTTTGCGTTTTCTGGTATTGCTCATCCGGATAATTTTTTTGATATGCTAAAAAGTGAGGGGCTCTCCCTTTCAGGGAGGAAATCTTTTCCCGACCATCACCGATTCAGTGAGAAGGAGGTCAGCTCTCTTGCTGGGAGAGGTTATCCGCTTTTGACGACAGAGAAGGATAGGAGTCGGCTTGAATTTTTGACTGGCAATCTGCGTGAAAAGATTTATATTGCAAAGGCAAAAATCGTTCTGGATGAATCGAGCAGGTTCTTCCGACTGCTGGAGGAGAAATTATATGGCACTCGCTGATTATCTCTCTATGTCCGATGATGAGCTTGCATCGCTCATCGTTGAGGAGAAGAAGAAAAAAGGTATAGTTATCCTTGCTCATAACTAGGATTGCGGCGAAGGTCCCTGCTCAAACAATCGTCTTTGCAGGTGTTATGTTTATGGCTGAAACAGCCAAGATTCTCGCGCCCGAAAAGAGGATTCTCATACCCGATGAGAGAGCCGGTTGCCCACTTGCTGAGAGTATAACTGCAAACCAGCTACGGGAATTGAGGTCGAAATACCCCGATAGGCTTGTGGTATCCTATGTCAACACGACGGCGGAGATAAAGGCGTTATCCGATATTGTCTGCACATCCGCCAATGCTGTTAAAGTGGTGGAACATCTCGGGGGGAAAAAGATAATATTTGTCCCCGATAAGAACCTTGGCGACTGGGTGAAGAAATGCACGGGTGCTGATATGATAATCTGGCAGGGGTCCTGCTATGTGCACGAGCAGTTCACCGTGGAGGATGTGAAGCGAGCAAAGGAGCTTCACCCTGATGCAGCTGTTCTCATTCACCCGGAGGCGTCACCAGATGTCGTCGCATTCGCCGACCTCGTTGCATCGACGAGTGGGATGTATAAATTCGCTAAGGAGAAAAGGACCCCTGCTATAATCGGCACAGAAGTAGGGCTTATGGAAAGGATAAGACACGAGATACAGGATAGTAAGGTGTATCCCCTGAAAAGGGATGCCATCTGCAAGACGATGAAGTACACTACCCTACCAAAGCTTGCAAGAAGTGTAAGAGAAGGGTTTTTCGAGGTCACCGTTCCGGATGATATAAGGGAGAAGGCGTTTTCGGCTGTTCGCCGAATGACGGAGATAGTGTAATGGAAAAGCGGTATGATATCCTCGTTATAGGTAGCGGAATTGCAGGGCTATTCTTTGCCCTCAAACTCGCAGACCGCTTCAAGATACTTATTGTCACGAAACAACAGGCGACGGTCTCCAATACATACTATGCTCAGGGTGGTATAGCGGCTCCTGTTGGTAAAGACGATTCGGTGGAGCTACACATTCAGGATACACTCGAGACCGGTAGAGGATTGTCGAGGGAGGCTGTCGTTCGCAGGATTATCTCATACGCCTCACAGGGGATAAGGGAACTTATGGATATGGGTGTTCAATTCACCGGTGCAGGCTCAAATCTTGAGCTTGGCAAGGAGGGTGGGCACTCGAGGGAACGGATAGTCCATGTTAAGGATTTCACAGGCAAAGCCATCGAGGAGAGAATGGTCGAACTTGTCCGCAGCCACCCGAATATAGATATATCCGAGCATTCATTCGCTATCGACCTTATCACCCAGCATCATCTGCGGATTCCCGAGTCGAGGAAGAAAAAAGAGGCTGTCCGCTGTTTCGGCGCGTATGTGCTTAACACAAAAACTGGAGAGATAGACACGGTCCTTGCCCGATACACACTGCTCGCGTCTGGAGGCTGTGGCAGGGTGTATTTCCACACGACAAACCCGCCTGTCGCCACGGGGGATGGCATCGCAATGGCTTTTCGTGCGGGTGCGAGGGTGGCGAATATGGAGTTCATCCAGTTCCACCCGACCAAGCTCTACAACCCATCGGATACTGTCCCGTTCCTCATATCGGAAGCTGTCAGAGGAGCAGGTGGAATACTGCGCAGGAAGGATGGCTCCACCTTTATGGAGAAATATAACCCGAAGCGTGAGCTTGCCCCGAGGGACATCGTTGCCAGAGCGATAGACCACGAGCTGAAGACAACAGGCGCCCAATGCGTCTATCTGGATGTGACACATCTCGACCAGGATTTTGTCAAAAGCCACTTCCCAACAATTTACGAGCATTGCCTATCCATCGGGATAGATATAACGAAGGAGTGGATACCCGTTGTTCCAGCAGCGCACTATATGTGCGGCGGTGTTGTGGTCGATGAGAATGGGAGAACAGATATTGAGAAGCTTTACGCATCGGGTGAGGTTGCATACACGGGACTCCACGGAGCAAACAGGCTCGCCTCGAATTCGCTGCTAGAGTCGCTCGCAATCTCTCACTTTGCCGCGGAGGATATAAGGCAGAATTTCGGTTCTGGCGAGAGCGTTCCTCCCGTTCCACCGTGGGATACATCAGGGGTCTTCGATTCGCACGAATGGGTGGTTATCTCGCATAACAGGCTGGAACTGGAACACATTATGTGGGACTATGTCGGGATAGTCCGCTCGGACAGACGGCTGAATATGGCGAGGGACCGAATAGAGAAGATATCGTGTGAGGTGCTCGATTTCTACTCCAAAAACCCGGTCAGGCAAGACCTCGTCGAGCTGAGAAACCTCGTGTCCGTTGCAGAGCTCATTGTCCGCTCGGCTCTGGCACGAAAGGAGTCGAGGGGACTGCACTATAATGTCAACTACCCCTACACGAGCGAGGAGTTTAAGAAGGACACGATCCTGAAAACATCTTGAAGAATGCTGATACTATGCTCTGGGAAAGAATTGTTATACTTGATTTCGGCTCACAATACACACAGCTTATTGCCCGCAGAATAAGAGAGAATAAGGTATTTGCCGAGATAGTGCCATACAATACCCCGATAGACTCGATAGACAGAGAGCATCTTATCGGGATAATACTTTCCGGCGGTCCTGCAACCGTTCTGGGAGAGGATAGTCCAAAGATTGGAAAAGAGATTTTTGCTCTCGGTGTCCCTGTGCTTGGAATATGCTACGGAATGCAGCTTATGGCGTATCTGCTCGGTGGAAAGCTCGGCTCATCCGTAACGAGAGAATATGGTAGGGCACAGTTTCATATCAAGAGGAAATCTTCTCTCCTTGAAGCTCTGCCGGATAATTCTACCGTATGGATGAGCCATGGCGACAGTGTCGAGACCGTTCCTGATGGTTTTGTCGTCACGGGTGAAACAGACACTCTCTCTGTTGCATCGTTTGAGGAACCAGAAAAGGCACTCTACGGGCTTCAGTTCCACCCGGAGGTCGCCCATACAGAGTTCGGAAACATTATCATCGAGAATTTCCTTGTCCGCATCTGCTATGCCAGGCAGGATTATACCCCCGCATCGTTTGTCGAGCACACGGTCGGCAGGATAAGGAATGAGGTAGGGGACAGGAAACTGATTATGGGTGTCTCCGGTGGAGTCGATTCCACCGTGGCTGCTGTTCTTATCCATAGGGCAATCGGCAGGAGACTTGTGCCTGTGTTTGTCGACAATGGGCTCTTGCGTGAGAATGAGGCTAACGATGTTTTGAGAATGTTCCGTAGCACCTTATCTATCCCGGTGAGGTTTGTCGATGCATCTGATAGGTTCCTTAAAAATCTATCCGGTGTCTCTGACCCCGAGGAAAAGCGTAAGGTTATCGGGCATACATTCATCGAGGTGTTCGAGGAGGTGGCTAACTCTATACCCGGTATCTGCTGTCTCGGGCAGGGAACGCTATATCCCGACCTGATAGAATCTGTTTCCTTCCGTGGACCATCGGCGACAATCAAGAGCCACCACAATGTCGGTGGGCTGCCGGAGCATATGAGACTGACACTTGTTGAGCCCCTGAAGGAGCTTTTCAAGGATGAGGTGCGCTCGGTGGGGAGAAGCCTCGAGATACCGAACCCTGTCCTTATGCGTCATCCGTTCCCGGGTCCGGGGCTCGCCGTGAGAATAATTGGAGAGGTCACTAAAGATAAACTTGACATTCTGAGGAAAGTTGATAATATATTTGTCCAAGCTCTGAAAGATGAGGGGCTATACGATAAGGTCTGGCAGGCTTTTGCTGTTCTTTTGCCTGTGCACTCTGTCGGAGT
Source organism: candidate division Zixibacteria bacterium 4484_93 (assembly GCA_002085385.1). Taxonomy (GTDB): domain Bacteria; phylum UBP14; class UBA6098; order 4484-93; family 4484-93; genus 4484-93. Next base: position 3,565 of record NATO01000065.1, on the reverse strand, counting down.
GATGGGGGATGAGAGAACCTACGGGAATGCTGTGGTTCTCCGAGCTGTTGTGAGCCAGGATGGAATGACGGCAGACTGGGCACATCTCCCATACGACTTCTTGGCAAGGGTCTCCGGGAAGATAATCAACAGCGTAAAGGAGGTGAACAGGGTAGCATACGATATCAGTTCTAAACCACCAAGCACGATAGAGTGGGAATAAGGAGGCGATTTGTGATGCGTGACAGTGCAAGCTCCGATGGAGTGTTGTCTGAGCCCGCCAGATACTCAAATTTTATGTATCAGCTCCTCGAACAGGATATCCCGTTTAAGGTGTGGAAAAGCATCATCGTTTATGTTCTGAAAGACCGTTCATCTGTCAACATCGAGGAGCTCTACGATGAGATAGCAGCCCGTTTTAAGTTGAAGCAGGAGTTTTTCCGACTGCAGTTCGATAGGGCACTCGTGAGCCTCGAGAGGTCAGGTGTTGTCAGGTTCTCCGGTGCGAAGGCGCTTAAGGAGGTCTCACTCGTTGAGACAGAGGTAGGCATCCACGAAGGAATGGATGTAGTAGAGAGGCTCTCGCATCTCACCGACAAAGTTATCAGGATAGTTAAAAAGCATATCCCGGACATAACGGCTAAGGAGAAGGAACTGGGGGATGCCGTTATGCTTATGTGGTTCAATCTGTTCAGAAACTACGGAGCAACCGTAGCCAGATATTTCAGCAAGGACGGTTTGACGGGTGAAGAGCAGGACAGGTTCGGGAGCTTGAGCGACCTTCTCCGTAGCTGTGTGCAGATAGATGACCGTAGAGTCTCCTCGCATATTCGGGAGATTACATCGGATGTGGTAGATTCCCTGAATGGGCAGGATATCGAACTTATATTTGAACTGCTCAAGGGCTACACCCTATATACCCTGTTCGGCTACTCTGATATGGCTGACAATATTGCGAAAGAGCGTGTTGAAGGGGGGAAACTCCTCCTCGATACAAATATCCTTTTCCCGCTTGTGCTCAAGTATCATCGGAAGCATCCGTTTGTAAAGGGGCTTCTGGATGTTTGTTCCCGCTATAATATAAAAGTTTTTGTGCTTGAGGAGACGATAAACGAGCTTTCGAGGGCTATGCGCCGTCGGATGCGCTATCGCAATATCTCCCCCGATGTGAACTTCGAGATTATCTACGAGCGTCGTGTCGACGATGATATGATAGACTCCTATTACAACTATGTTCGGCAGGAGAAATCGCCGTTTTCCTGGGAGGAGTATCTCCGCTGGTATATGGAGAACGCTGAAAAGTTTCTGACCGACTACGGTGTCGAGATTATAAAAAAGATGCCGGAGGGTTTTTATCTCAGATTCACCGATGAGGTTGCATCCGCGACAAGGAGGCGTGGGAGACTTGTTAAGGGTGTATGGGTTGAGCGTCCCAAAGCAAAGGATGAGGTGAGCCACGACGCAAGATTGCTCTCCATAATCGACTACTGGCGGAGAAAGGAGCGTGAAAACTCTGGCAAATACTGGCTTGTCACCTGGGACAGGTATCTTTTGAAGGGTGATGATATCATATTTGATAGGAGGTTCCATTTTCGTGGTCGCAGGATGGCTATCCGCCCGGAGGACTGGATTGCTTACTTCTCTATCCCGCAGGCTCCAACGGTGGAAGGGGAAAAAGCGTTCCTCGATTTCCTATCATCTGAATTGTTCGAGGTAACGAGACAGTCTATCCCTGCTACATTCATAAACGCCCTCTCTCGCCCGGCGGTTCTGGAATTGTCGAAGCAGGAGCCAGAAGCCGTGATAGCTTTTACCGAAAACTACCTGACAGACCATATCATACGAAAGGAGATATTCGAACTCTCCACCGGAAACGGTATGGAAGACAAGGTAGAGCAGATACTCACCCGCTTTGTCGATAAGGTGAGGACACAAAAGCTGTTTGAGGAGCGTTCTCCATCGGAGGACAGGAACCTGTTGCACTCCACAGGCAAAACATATCCGATTTCCAGAGATTCTAAGGCAAAACTTGTAGGGCTCGGTATCGGGATAGGAATTGGAATAGGGATAGCAATAGGACTAATCTTGACACTAATATAGATGAAAAAAAGTTATTTGCCTTTTGGCTTGAACTCTGCTATCGGTTATTTGCTGTCAGTCGTCCTTCTCTTTTTACTGACCCTCTCCTGTGCGACAACTCACCCACCGGAGAAGAGGGAAAGGATTCCCTCAGGGAACGAACGGATAAGCTTCATCTGGAGTGAGGATTTCCCCGATTCTGTTTCTATTACACTGCCGCTCTCGTATCCGCTTACAGGGGACATTCGCCTCTTTGACTCCGATATCGAGCAGCGGATAAAATTCTCCTGCTTCGAGCAAAAGAACCCCAATATCCTTATCCTTCAGGATTGTTCGGCGAGTGGCAGGGAGGCTCTTCCCAAAAGCAACAGGATAATAGAAGTAATTGCAAGTGAACTCTCTTTCAGGAAGATTGGACTTATCCGCTTCGCAAAAGAGATAGCCGTTGTCTCGCCTCTGACATCGAGGAGGGAAGAGTTCTTAGCCAAACTCCCAAAAGGGGAATATCCTTCTCCCGATGGGACAGAGATAAAGCGAGCAGTTGGATATGCAATCGGTCTGCTTGAGAAGGAAAGGTCTGGCGAGAGGATAATCCTGCTTTTCTCTGATGGGAATCAGAGAACAGACGAGAATTTTACCCCTGAGTTATCCCGTGCAAACGAGACTGGAGTGAGGCTCTTCGTGATAGGGGTCGGTCCGACACAGACAGCTATTCTGTTTCCACTTGCCACCTCATCCGATGGCTTTTTTGTGGAGACGAGGTCGCTTGTTCCTGAGATTGCCGCAAGGATTATCAAGAACGGTATCCGACAGTTTGCATATATCCGATACACCCCCACCAATCAGGATAGGGGGCTGCATACGGTTGTGGTCGAGCAGAGAGATTCAACGGAGAGGATTGTTAGGAAATATATCGGCTCATACATACCGCCTGAAGCAGAACAGGTTGCAGAAACGGTGCCTCCGGCTGCTTTGAAGCCGTTTTCCTTTCAGCCGTCGCGGTTTGTTGTCCCGTTTGCTGAGCGAGACAACTACGAGATACTTGATATTGCTATTCCTGTCCTCGATAGCATAGTTGCACTTATTGACTCATCCCCCGAGACCGTTCTGGTCGAATGCGAGCTTGATGGTTTTACCTGTGACCTCGGAAGTGATGAGCATAATCTCTGGTTATCGGAGATGCGGGCGAACTCTGTCAAACAGTATATAGAGGAGCATACATCGGTAGGGATTGTATCCGTTGTTCATTTCTGGGGGAAGAAGTTTCCGCTTGTTAAGAACTCAGATGAGGGAAACCGCAGCAGGAACCGCCGTGTCGAGGTAAAACTGTCCGCATTGAGGTGAGATTTGGCGGATTAGTTCAAATAACTATTGTTCCTTTTATGCAAAAACGATAACTCGAAGAGCGGGCTATTTGGGCATCCAGTTTTCTTATCTCCCCATTGCAATTTATATGCTTTTCCTGTCCCTGTCAAGAGAATAGTCATCGTCTTCATCGGGCGCCGAG
>NATO01000064.1 GCA_002085385.1 candidate division Zixibacteria bacterium 4484_93 | reverse complement strand
TGGGGGCAGGTTTGGGCTACTTTACATCTGTTCTGGAGAGTGTTATAAAGAACGGGAAGATTTATGCTGTCGATTCTTCCCCCAGAGTAATAGAGAAAGCGAAGCTGAGTTCTCGTTCGAGGCGGGTGGAATTTCTCTGTATGGATGCAGTTTCTCTTGGATTTTCTGGTGGCTTCTTCGATTGTGTTGCACTTCAGCATTCGTTTCATCATTTTGTGGACCCGGATGGGGTTGTTCGGGAGATGAGCAGAGTTCTTTCGCCCGATGGAGTGCTGGTTATTCACGAGATGCTGGGTGAATTCGATACCCTTCAGCAGAAGCTCCATGTGGACTGGCACAACTTCGGCGTCGAGGTCGACAGAAGGCGGGGAATTCCGCACTATCCGCTGTATTCGAGGGAGGCTTTACTTGTGGTTCTTTCCAGGCAGTTCGAGCTCGACTATGTGGAGAGGATATCTCCAAGGAAAGTGATGCGGGACAGAGATACAATCGGGCTCGTGGTGGAAAGCATCGACCGACACTTAGATAGCATTCGAGGGCATCCGGAGTATGCTGCTATCGGTCAGGCAGGCGAAAATCTGAAGAAGCTTATAATGGAGAACGGGTTCTCCTATCCTGTTTCACTCCTTGTCAGCGGGAAGAAGAAGTCGGAGGAACCCCCGGCAGAATAATTCTGAAGGTTGTTAAATTCCCTTTCGAGGTGGCTTCTATCCTTCCGCAATGTTCCTCGATAATCCTTCTGGCGGTAAAGAGTCCCAATCCGCCGCCCTTTTCCTTCGTTGAAAAGTATGGCTCGAACAACTGCTCTCCCTTTTTATGCGGGATTGGGTTCCCCTCGTTTGTTATCTGAATGATGGTGTCTTTCCCTTTTTTCTCCACATCTATGCTTACTGTACTGTCCGGGAATGAAGCCTCTACCCCGTTTTTCAGGATGTTGAGGAGTGCTATCTTCAGTTTTTCGTAGTCAAAGTGTGCAGTTTTTTCTGGCTCTCCTCCGAGGTGAAGTTTAACATTCTTCTCGGAGGCTACAGGAGAGAGTATCCCTATTATGTCCTGAAGGAGGGGCTCGAGGCTCTGCTCTTCCATCTTGACCGATGTTGTCTTTGCCAGTGCAATGAACTGGGATACGATGCCATTCAGTCTCTCCACTTCCTTTTGTATCTTCAGCGTGAACTCGTTTTCCCCTCTTTCATCGGATACCCTTTGCACCCATATAGAGATACTGTTGAGTGGGTTCCTTATCTCGTGAGCTACCTCTGCCGTCAGTTGCGAGAGTGAACGCAGATACTCTGTTCGGGTGAGGTTTGTCTCCAGTTGCCTGATCTTTTCTCTGGCGTATAGCAGTCTTATTGTCAGGAGCGAAACGAGGATAAGAACAAGGATGAGAATAAACCAGGCGATATAAAAATCCTTGATGAGAGAGTTGTATTCGTTCAGGGATAACCCTATCCTGATGATGCCGCCGAATGTTCCTATCTGCGGGAAGGGTTGAACGAACTCGAATATCTTTTCCCCCTTGAAGCTCGCAATTCTGCCTTTTGCATTGTGGTGTCTGACAACCCGCTTGAGGAACGGGTCGGTTTCTATCCTTGATAATCGTCTTACGAACCCTGTTCCAACGAGGATTGCTGATGTATCCTGTATCGTGATATATCTTACCGATGGGAACTGCCCAAGTTTCCTTATGAACTGTCCGAAGCCTATGCTCTCGCGGAGTTCTTTTACCTCTTCTGGCGGGAGAAAAGCAATCCAAATGACCCCCCCGTTCTTGATGGAGCCGCCTTTTGCGTTCCCACACTGGGGGAATGCCGGGTCGATGCCCAGAAAGGAGAGACTGTCCTGTGAGGCTGAGAGCATGAGCTCGAGGATAAGCCCTCTCGGTATCTCACCGGGGTTCACCGTAGCAGGTTTCCCATTTTCGGGGAAAAGCCCGAGATATCCGAGGTTATGCATAAGAGCAAGCTCCGCTATATCCTCGTTAGAGAATTCCTCCTCATCCTGTTCGGAGAGAAAGAGCAACACAGATGAGAGCCTATCCTCTATCATCGATTCTGTCAGGGAGTCTGCCTCGAAGATTGTTCGGGAGGCGAGTATTATGCTTTGTGAGAGGATTTCTGCATCGGAGCGCAGGAGTTCCAGGAGAAATCTTTTTTCCTGGCGGATGCCGAGATATCCCAGAAAGATGAGCAGTGCAGTTGCAAGAATAGCTATGACAGTGTAGTGTTTTCTCATTCGCTTCTGTGCTTAAAGAACTCTGCTATTGCGTGTCCCTCGCCGCCGATGTTCCCAATTCCACAGACGAAAGACTCCCGAACCGTTAAATCGAGGATCCGCTCGAATATCTCTTCCGGCTTCCTTCCTGCCATATTAAAGATGCACTCCGCCGGTATCCCCTTGGACAGGAGAATCGAGCCGAATGCCCTCGCCAGTCCTCCTATGAGTATATAGTAGTCGGCGGTAATTTCATCACCGATGATTTCGGCGAACTGCTTTATTCTGCTTAGCCTGTCGGAGCGGTTGTTGACGATGAGAATCACAGGGGCAGATTTGGAGGGCTTTAGGTTGAGCATCCGCCATATACGGATGTTGGACTCCCTGTCGTTTGCGGCAAAGATGCTGTAAAATGTTATCCTCTTCTTGAACTGTTTTATCTCGTAGCGGAAGAGTGCTCCAGGGTCGGGGGTTGCCCTGTACATACCGGTGAGAGCGGTTTCCCTGTCTATTCCGAGATGTTCTGCCACGGCAAGGGCAAGCGCAACATTCTCCCTGTGCTCGATGTAGGAGAAACGGCTCATCTCCTCGTCCGATACCGATGACGGCTCTATTTTTAATATCCTTGCACCGAGCTTATCCGCGTTCCTCTCGAGAAGTGAGAAATTCTCATCCTCTGCAGTGAAGACAAGCCCACCTTCCGGGATGGTGCCGGAGAGGGCATCCGCTATCATCTCTATCCTCTCGCCCATAACATCGGTGTGGTCGTAGCGGACATTGGTAATAACACCGATTGTCGATTTGACAAGCCTGTGCTCGGTTACCCACTGGAGTTCGGGGTCGATTGCCATACACTCGACACATATTACCTCTGCACCCTCCTCTCTTGCTCGCTTAAAGATTCCCAGTTGTTCCTTTATGTTTGCTTTCCCCTGCCGTTGGATAGGGTGCTCGACCCCCTGAGTATCGATGTATCTCGGTGATGTGCCGGTGGTCTTAACAACTGTTCTGTAGCCAGCTTCCCTCATTGCTCCACCGATTAACCTCGTCACCGATGATTTCCCCCTGATGCCGTTTATGTGGATACGAATCGGGATGCTATGCAGGTTCCGTCTGTGTGAGGAATATTCGATTACTCCCAGTATGAGTAGGATAACAAGTATTGCGGGAAATACGATTATCTCCATTGGATATCCTTTACATAATGAGTTCTGCAATATCGAATACAGGTCCATCCCTGCAGACTCGTTTCATACCGTTTTTCGTTCTGATGGCACAGCCCGAGCAGGCTCCGACCCCGCATGCCATTCGTGCTTCGAGTGAGGCAAACGCTCTCACATTTTTCCCCTCCGTTGCCCTTCTCAATGAGCTTATCATAGCGTCCGGTCCGCAGGCGAGGATGTTGCCGTGGAAGTCAGGGAAGAGGCGTGAGAAGACCGATATTACATCGCCTTTTTCTCCTGTGCTGCCGTCATCTGTCGAGATAATAAACTCGCTGTTCGTTTCCCTGATTATATCGAGTGCGAAAAGCTCCGATTCTGTCCTTGCACCGTAGATAAGGGTGGGCTTCTCAGTCGAGAGCAGAAGCGAGAAAACCGGTGCAATCCCCATCCCTCCTGCCAGGATTAGACAATCTCCTTCGGTGTCCGGGAAACCGTTTCCGAGCGGCAGAAGTATATCTGTGGTATCTCCTGGCTGCATCGAGGAGAGCTGTTTTGTCCCCTTTCCCTTTACCTGCATCAGGAAATAGACGATGTGATTTTCTTGTCTGAATATCGCTAACGGGCGCCTGAGGAAAGGGTCGAGTGAATGAGCTGCCCTGAGCATTGCGAACTGTCCTGCTCTGAACTGAATAGCTCCGGGCATCTCAAACCCCAGAAGATACACATCATCGCTCAGGCGAGTTTTTTCAACAAGTGGCAGATTTTTCTGTTCTGTCATACTCTCTTGTTGCATTGAAATAGTCTATGATTGCCTCCCTGACATCGGAGAGGGTTTTCGTCTCCTCGAAAAGCTTTGCCCTGAACTGTTTCGCCGATGGTAATCCTTTTGTGTACCAGATGATAAACTTCCTCAAGATGAGAAGTCCCCTTCTTTCTCCGTGAAGATTCACCAGCCCGTCGATATGCTCGAGCAGGATGGATGCTCTCTCCTGAAGTGATGGGAATATCTTTTTCCCCTGCTTTATCTCCTTGAATATCCAGGGGTTACCGAGTGCTCCCCGGGCTATCATAACGCTGTCTGCGCCGGTTTCTGTAAGGAGCAGGTTGTAATCTTTCAGTGAAAAGACATCCCCGTTTGCGATGACCGGAATATTCAATGCCGCTTTTATCTGACGGATATAATGATAGTTTTTTCTTGCTTCTCCGCGGAAGCCCTGTTTTGCAGTTCTTGTATGCACTGTTATGGCGGCAATCCCCGTTTTCTCGAGTGGTTCGACAAGCTCGAGCAGGTTGGGCTTATCCCATCCGAGCCGTGTCTTGAGCGTGACAGGAAGGCTTGTCGCAGAGCATATCTCGGATAGGATATCCATAAGTAGTTGGGGAGTTCTCAAAAGAGCTGCGCCTGCTCCACCCGATGTAACCTTCCTTGCTGGACAGCCTGCATTTATGTCTATAAAATCAAATCCCATCCTCTCGAGCCTCTTTGCCGCTCTTCTGAAGGATGCTGGATTTTTACCAAATAGCTGTGCACCTATCGGATGCTCGTCGGGAGAGAAGGCGAGCAACTCGTCGGTTTTCTTCACTCCTCTGGTGACAGCCTCACAGTTTGCCATCTCGCAGAGGGTGATGTCCGCTCCGAAGCGCCTCGCAATCCGTCTGAAGGTTCTGTCTGTTATCCCGGCAAGCGGGGCAAGGAAAAGTTTATCGGAGAAGTTTATCATCCGTTCTCTTCTTCGAGTCTCTTTTTCAGTGCCTCAATTCTCTTGATATATTTTTCTCTTTCTTCCCCGGTGAACTGGTCGAGGATTTTCTCGTATATAGCGATAGCCTTTTCCGTATGCCCCTGACCGGCAAATATCTCCGCCATAGTGGGAGAAAGAAGATTATCCGGTGGGAGTCCTGAGGGAGTTGTCTCCTCGGGGTCTGAGAGCCTTTTTTCCAGTTCTTCCTTTGAGAATGTTTCTGGTCCCGCCTTGATAGTCAACTCCCCCGAGAGTTCGAGCTCTTCCGGTGAAAACTCCTTCTTTTCGGACGGTGTTCTTAAGGGCGGTGCTTCCTCCTGGAGGTCTTCCTCTTTCAGGAGTCCGGGGATTATTCCCTCGTCCTCCTCAAAGATTGGTTCCTCTTCCTCTTTCTCCTCCTCGAATGATATCTTGTGAACCCCTTTTTCCTCTATATCCTCGGGTGGTGGTGTTTTTGCCTCATCGGGTGGGGTAAAAGACTTTCGAATGATGAGCCCCTCAATCTGTTCTGCCTCCTCCGGCTTTCCATCGAACTCTATGTGCTGAATCTCTTCTGTCTCTTCTGGAGTGGTTTTGGGGACTTCCTCGGGCTTCGCCTCTTTTTCCTCGGTCTCCTTGAACGGCTCTTCGAGCGAAAGCTCGAATGTCTCCTCCTGTTGGGCTTCTTGCTCGTTGGTGAGAACCGGCTCCTCGATATTGTCACTTATGCTGGTGAGCTTCTCCTCCAGCTCGGGCTCGGATATCTCCTTAATTGCTTCCTCCGGTATTATCTCTTCTATCTTCTCCTCCGGTTGTTGTGGAGCTGCCTCCTCTTTTACCTCTATCTCGTGGAATTCCTCCTCTGCTACTGGCTCAGGGACAGCTTTTTCTTCTGGTTTCTCCTCTTCTGGTTTCTCCTCAGGAATGCCCTCTTGGAGCTCCTGCTTGCGCTTTGCTATCTCCTTCAGCAACTCGTTGTTTGTGAAATCGATAGAGTATAGCCTCTGCAGGAAAGATAGCCCCCTCTTATAATCTCTCAGCATAAAATACGCCTGTGCAATGGCTTGGATTATTCCGAGGTTCTGTATCTCCGTGTGGGAAAGGGGGAGAAGCAGCTCGAGTGCCTTCTCAGGCTCGTTATTGTTAATGTAAAGTTTCCCGAGCAGTATCTTTGCCGTCAGATAATTTGGGAAGCTGTTGATTCCGGTGGTTAGCACATCGATTGCCTCCTCCAGTTTCCCCTGATTTAACAGCTTTTCTGCGACTCTGGCGAAGACGGGCAGTTCAGGATGCTTTTCCTGAAGCTCCTCAATCTGCTCATAGTCCATTCTATTCCTCCCTTATAATGTTTCTCTGTCCCGTGGCGGCGCCTTTGCGGATGGCATCCTGCCAGTAAGGATTTGTGACCTCGCCGGGTGCTGTGGATGAGAGAAGTTCCATTCTCCCCACATTTGATAGGTCGGCGAAGATAAACTCCACTCCACCCTGGATGGAGTAATATGTCCATTTCTCCCAGGGGTATTCTCCAGGCTCGAAATAGTGTCGCTCCACCTCATCGGGAAAGCCATACTCGATGATGACTCGCCCCCTGTCGCTTCTCCATCCGTTGGGGACAAGACTCTCTTTCTCAGCCGTTGAGAAATTATCTATTGCATACCGCCATCTTCTTATTATCTCATCCCGCAGTTCGTTTTCGTCTGTTTCCGGGTCGGGGTCGAGCCGCTTCCATACCGAGTTTATATATCCCGGCTGCTTATCCTTCGGAAGATTTGCAAGACCCCTTTTTTCATCCTCCGAGAGAAGATAATAAATCTGGGATGTCATAATCTCAAGTATTGTGTCCGATGGCACACTCACATATCTTTTCGTAACAGCGAACTGCTTTTCGCTGGTTATTTTTCTTTTGCTTGCATTGTCCTCGACAGAGATTGCAAGCGTGTAGTCCCCATCGGGCAGAGCGATGATGCTTATCCCACCAAGGATAACGCCTGTGTCGGAGCTTTTTCTGTAGACCTCCTCCGGCAATGTTTTGACAGGCTTTCTCTGCTTGTCTAATATAATGTATCTGACCGTGTAAGTGGAATCCCCCTCGAGGGAAAGATTATATATCTCACAATAGAAGTACATAATAGGGAGCCTCACTCCATAGAGAGCGGATGGGTTCGGCAGTAAGTCCTTGTTGTATCTGGTGAACTTGCCGCCTGTCGGTTCTGCAATCTCTGAGAGGAGAG
>NATO01000063.1 GCA_002085385.1 candidate division Zixibacteria bacterium 4484_93 | reverse complement strand
CCCCAGCCACTGGTCGTACCATCCCGATTACATCAACCCAAATGGCAACCCGAATCTTAAAGTATACCGCGCTGACAGAGAGTATGGCATATATCTTCATGTGGATGATGATGACCCTTCCGCTGACAGCACGAGACACGGAATATATGTCTATCGAGAGGATAGTGAGCTTGGGACTTACAGACCTGGCGAGGGTTTTGGGTACGATGAGGCGTTGGCTAATATCGGCGCTTATGACTTCGACGCTGCCAAGTATAATTTCGCCATCGCTGGATGGTCGTACCTTGATGATGATACGAGTGCAGCGGTGTTTGGGGGCAACAACGACGGCTCCGTCTACGGCGCTCTGGGTATGCGGATGGACGACCACGACTACGCCGGTTACTTTAAGGGTGATGTCCACATCACGGGCGACCTGACTGTCGATGGCTCATACCCCGGCGGTGGCGGCAGCAGCCAGTGGACAGATGGCGGCACTTATATTTACGCCAACAACAATAACGATGTAATGGTCTCGGATAATACTCAATCCGAAGGTATCAGGGTGGAATACTATAACTCCCCCGCCGACGCCTGCGGCATTGCAGTTTACGAGAACTATCCGACATATTATTCTCTCGCCAAATTGGGCTGGTATTCAGCCGATGCAGGTTTGGGAAGTGCCCCTGGGAACTGCGCCGTCTATGCTGAGATACCATCGTCCGGTGCTGGAGGAAACGCGATACACGCCGTTAATAATAACGCATCAGGCTATGCTGGCTACTTCGAGGGCGATGTCCAGATCACCGGCAAGGTCGGTATCGGAACATCAACCCCCAGCAAAAAGCTGGAGGTCAATGGCGATGCCAAGGTTACAGAAAGATTGACGGTGCGAGATATTTACTCGGAGGGCTACGGCGGCGACCTGATGTGGGGCAATGGCTATTTTGCACACAACGGAGTTGCTATAGATTCTGCCAACTGGAGCGGATACTATGTCGGTGCTGCAATGGGTGCCAACGGCAGTGGTGCCTTCCATGTTAGAAAGGCTTACCACAATGGACTGGTTATCGAGGAAGCGTCCGACACAGGCGTCGTTGTCAGAACTGGACCCGATGTGGGGGTTTATGCCACTGCCTCGTACATAGGTATTATAGGAACCAGAGGTGGTGCCTGGGTAGATTATGTCGGAGGAGATGCCAATTGGTTTAAGAAGGATTCATTGACCTATGCTGGTGTGACTGGGCACGGTAGTAGCTATATAGGTGTTCAGGGCTATTCGAGGTGGGACCACGGAGGCTTGTTCAAAACTACTTCTTCGAGTTATGCAGGCGTTGTCGCTGTTAATGCATCCGGCTATTCGGGTTCAGAGGCGGGCTTGTTCTACACGAAATACGGAAGCAATGCCGGCGATACAATCAAGACACATATTTCCTACAGGAGCGGTGGTGGCACAAGCTACGGGATACTCAGCAACGGCACAAAGAGCACCATTATGCCAACATCGGAGGGGCAGAGGATACTCTATTGTCCAGAATCCCCCGAGGTCTGGTTCGAGGACTACGGCAGGGGACAGCTTGTCAACGGTAGAGCGCATATAACACTGGATAAACTTTTCAGGGAGACCGTGACAATCGATTCCGCTCATCCTATGGAGGTGTTCCTCCAGCCAAGAGGTGACTGCAACGGTCTATACTGGGTGCCAGCCAACGATGGTTTCGATGTCATCGAGCTTGCAGGCGGAACATCGAATGCAGAATTCTCCTACAAGATACTCGCCAAGCGCAAAGGTATGGAGGATAACAGGTTCGAGAAGTTCGAGGAGCAGGCTCCTCCACCTAAACCAGAGCGGTAAAAGATAAAATCGAGGCACTGAAGTCGCAGCAGAATTCCGCTGATAAGGCAAAATAATGCACGCATCGGCCCGCAGTTGGGTTTGGGAAGGGCACTTTTGCATTGCTAATTGGACATTGATTTCCGACTTGCGGGACGGTCGCCCCCCTGAACCCGATGAAATGAAGAGCATGAGGGATGAATATGAATAGAGCAAATGACTGGCTACAACAAGCCGGAAGAGATATTGAACATTCCAGGTTGTCCCTCGATAATGGATTCTATGAATGGGCATGTTTTTCTGCTCAGCGAGCAGCGGAAAAAGCTGTCAAAGCCTTAATACAAACTCTTGGGGGCGAAGGATGGGGACATTCGGTGACAAGGTTGCTGGAAGAGTTGCCGGAGGAAATAGCTTGTTCTTCGGAACTTATCGAGAATGCCAAGGAACTCGACCAGCATTATATCCTTTCACGATACCCAAATGCACATCCGCAGGTCGCCCCCACCGACTACTACACCAGAAACCAGGCTCAAAGGATAATAGAATATGCAGAAGAAATCATACGGTTCTGCGAGAACAAGATTTCTCAATCGTGAAAGGATAGAAGAAGCTATCCTGAGATACGCACAACGGATAGCCGGGGAGTATCCCGAGATACTGAAGATAGTCCTGTTCGGTTCATTTGCCAACGGAGTTCCAACACCCAGGAGCGATGTTGACATTCTGGTAGTCCTGAAAGAATCTACCCTCCCATTTCATTTAAGAATGGCACAGTTCCTTGACCCTGACTTCCCCTTGGATATGGAGATATTCCCCTATACCAAAGATGAGCTTGCACTGCCTTTTGCTCGGCACGCCTTGAAGGAAGGGAAGGTTATTTTTGCCAGAGAATAACAATGAACATCGGCATAGCTGATGTAGGGGTGACTCTTTTGGTCGCTCGGATATGCCGAATACATAGATGCAAGTGTGAAATAGCCAACTGACGATAAAGCTTTTATCAGAGCTACCTTATAGAATTGATTATTATCCCCCGATTACCTGTCGGCGTGAATCCAGCGAAACTGGTCGGGGCGACTGGACTTGAACCAGCGACCCCATGGTCCCAAACCATGTGCGCTACCATCTGCGCTACGCCCCGAACCTCTCCAATATATGAGTTTCACCCTTTTTGTCAACTAAATTGTTGATTTTTGCACTTCCGGTGTTATATTTCAAAATAAACATAAAAGGAGAAATATGAAGTATATCTTTGGTCCTGTTCCATCGAGAAGGCTCGGGGTCTCTCTCGGCATCGACCCAATCCCTGAGAAGCTCTGCTCATACGATTGCGTCTACTGTGAGGTCGGTAGGACTACATTGCATACGAACAAGAGGAAGGAGTATATTTCTGCGAGAGATATACTTGCTGAATTAAACCAATTTATGAAGTCAAGGAAGCAACATATTGATTATATTACATTTTCAGGCTCAGGAGAGCCAACGCTCAACTCGAAGATAGGGGAGATGATTCGTGAAATAAAGAGGTTATACACCATTCCTGTTGCTGTTCTGACCAACGGCTCGCTTTTGTCGAACCCTGAGGTCAGGGAAGAGCTTCTCCCCGCGGATGTTGTTATACCGTCTCTCGATGCTGCTATCGATAAGTATTTTGTTCGTGTAAACCATCCCTGCTGCAATATCTCGGCTGATGATGTGGTTGAGGGTATTGCCCGTTTTTCGAGGGAGTTTGAAGGGCATCTGTGGCTTGAGATATTGATTGTAAAAGGTGTCAATGATTCGGAGGAGAATTTCAAGGCAGTTGCCAAAGCGGTGGGTTATATTAACCCTGAGAAGGTTCAGATAGGGACAGTTGCTCGTCCGCCGGGTGAAGGCTTTGCGGCGCCTGTTCCGCTTGAAACGCTCCAATATCTGTGTAAAATAATAAGCAAAGATGCGGAGATTGTCGGCGATTTCTCTATACCGGAGGAGGTATTAAGAGAGCAGATTGCTCTCATTGATAGGGTGAAAAATCTGCTTGCCATCCGTGCCTGCACATTCGATGAGATGACCGAATCGCTTGCTGTCGACCCACGAACACTTCGAAAGCTCCTTGACCATCTATCGGAAACGGGGCAACTCTCGAGCAGGGTTTTCGGCGAAACCAGATACTACAAGATATATGAGCGAAAAGATTGAAGGCTCGGTCGGGAATATTATCTTCCGCAACGATGAGAGCGGCTATACCGTCTTCACCATAACATCGAATGCTCTCTTTGGTGAGAAGGTTGTTGTCGGGAGGTTCTGCGAACTTTCCCCCGGTCAGTATCTTGAGATTGAGGGCGAATGGAAACTGGATTCCAAGTATGGGCGGCAGTTTCAGGCGAAATCGTTTAAGATAAAGCACCCCACGACGGTTGCAGGTATTCTCAATTACCTCTCTTCAGGTCTTATAAAAGGGATAGGTCCCGAGCTTGCCGAGAGGATAGTTGATAAATTCGGAGAGAAGACGCTTTCTATCATCGAGAATTGCCCTGACAGACTGAAGGAGGTTTCGGGGATAGGTGAAAAGCGGATTGAGATGATAAAGTCAGCACTCGAGCAGGAGAAAGGTGTTCGGGAGCTTTTCCTGTTCCTCGGTGAAAAGAACATAAGCACGAACCTCGCGCTGAAGATATACAAGCGGTTCGGTCAGAACTCAATTGATATTATAAAGAACAATCCGTATGTTCTCCCTGATGAGCTCTGGGGCGTCGGGTTTAGAACGGCAGATAGGATTGCTTCCGAGTTTGAGATGCCGAAAGATTCGCCATATCGGATTGCAAGCGGGATAATCTATACACTCAAGCTTGCCCTGGAGGACGGGAATCTGTTCCTGCCTAAGAAGGAGCTTGTCGAGCGCTCATCAGGGTTTCTTGAAATCAAGCAGGAGAAGGTTGCAAAATATCTACCCGAGCTTATAGAGGATAAGAAGCTCATCATCGAGGATAACCGTGTTTATCTCCCGCGATACTGGAGCTATGAGACAGGGCTTGCTGCTTACCTCACTGGATATCTGACCAGCCAGAGGAGGCTTTTTTCGGATGTGTCGAAGGAGGAGATAGGCTCGCTTGAAGGCTCATTTGGGATGTCATATACAGATGAGCAAAAGAAGGCTATCCAGTTCGCCTTCAGCGAGGGTCTGCTCATTATAACGGGTGGTCCCGGGACAGGGAAAACGACGCTTGTCCGGGGAATTGTCGAGATAGCAAAGAGGCGGGATATATCCATCTTGCTTGCTTCTCCCACGGGGCGAGCGGCAAAGAGGCTGTCCGAGGCGACTGGTATGGAGGCTTTCACCGTCCACAGACTGCTCGAATATAACCCGGGTAAGAACCGGTTCGAGAAAAATAAGGATAACCTCCTCGAATGCGATATGGTTCTTGTGGATGAGGCATCTATGCTGGATATCGAGGTCGCTTATCATCTGTTGAGTGCGATACCACCAGGTGCTCGGCTGATATTTGTCGGAGATGGCGACCAGCTTCCGCCTGTTGGTCCCGGGATGCCGTTCAAATCGGTTATTCGGTCTGGGGCTTTCCGTGTGGTTAGGCTGCGTAAGATATTCCGGCAGGAGGAAAAAAATCTCATCGTTCTCAATGCTCACAGGGTGATAAAAGGGGAGATGCCGATTGTCCGCAACGATGCGGACAGTGATTTCTTCTTCATCCGTCGTAGGACACCTGCCGATGCCCTCGACTATATCCTCGAGCTTGTCTCTGAGCGTCTGCCGAAGAGCCTCGGCATATCGCCTGTCGATGACATACAGCTGCTTACCCTTATGCACAAGGGTGTATGCGGCGCCAGAAATATGAATGTCTCCATCCAGAGGGTGCTGAACCAATCCGATGAGGGGATAGAATTCAGGGACTACTTTTTCAAAACAGGCGATAAGGTGATGCAGATTCGCAACAACTATGACAAGCTCGTTTTCAACGGGGATATCGGCAGGATTACAGAGATAAACAGAGAGGAATCATACATCGAGGTTATGTTTGATGAGCCCACCAGATACGACATATCGGAGCTGGATGAGATAGTTCCTGCTTATGCTATCACCGTTCACAAGAGTCAGGGGAGCGAGTATCCTGTTGTGATACTTCCGCTTTTTACCGAGCATTTCCTCCTGCTGCAGCGCAATATTCTATACACGGCAATGACACGGGCAATGCGAATGATGATAATCGTCGGCACAGAGGAAGCACTGCGACTTGCCGTTGCCAATGCGAGGATTATGCATCGGAACAGTTATCTGTCCCAGAGGCTTAGGCTCTGCTGAAATCTGTTGATGAGCTTCTATTCTTTTGAGATTAAAAAAACTGTTGACAGGCAAGAGATTATAGTTTATTTTGAATTCACTGTGTGATTAAATCTCTATAAGGAGGTAATGATGAGGCTAAAGCTATCTATTCTGTTTCTACTGGTGCTGTTGGTGTTGGTTTTGTTTGGATGCAGTAAGAAGTCAACGGAGCCGGAGGACGGGGCTGGCTCGGGAGCAAAATGGACTGTTATAGGGTATATGGATGGTAACAACAACCTCGATATTAGCCTCAACAATACGAGTTATGTTATTGCCGATGTTCAGGAGATGGAAGCTGTTGGAAGCTCTGATGATGTTAATATGGTTGTTTGTGTTGGCTCGATTAAGACAGGTGGAATAGTCAAGGATTATTATGTCGAGCATCACACGGATGAGTTGCCAGACCATATCAGTTCACCGATGCTTCGCAATGAGGGGACACGGGATATGTCCGACCCGCAGACACTTATCGATTTCCTCGATTATGTGAAGGAGAACTACCCGGCGGAGCATTATCTTCTCATCATCGATGACCATGGTGGTGGCTGGCGTGGAGCTTGTTCTGACGACCAGAACGGTTCCGGAAATCTTATGAGTATGAGGCAGATAAAGTCTGCAATTGAGGACTTTGGCGGGGTCGATATACTTATTTTCCATGCTTGCCTTATGGGGCAGCTGGAGGTCGTATATGAGCTAAAGGATGTCGCGGATTATATTCTGGGAAGTGAGTTCACCCTTCCGATGGAGAGTATCCTCGGTTCGCAGGAGTGGCTCGATACCCTTGTTTCCCACAGTTCTATCACGCCGGAGGCTCTCTCGGGTGTTGTTGTATAAGAGCGGATGCCGATTCTGTTATTGCCGCTATCAACAGGGCTGTGGTCAGGACGGTTACCAATGTTCCTGCTATGACGAGGGGTGGCTTGACAATTCACTTTCCTTCGGCTCACGAGGATTTTGATTCGACAAATTATGTGCAGCTTGCCTTTCGAAGCACCAATTGGTTCGCCTTCCTGTCTCAATTCATTGCAAATGCTGGAACTCCTCCAGTTGATGAGGTCGACATATCTGGAACGGTTTCCTGGCCAGGGCATGGGTTGTCTTCAAATGCCGTCGCATTCCTTGACACATCCCATTCTGAGTATATTGTTGGAATCCTGCCGTCGGATGTCACTCCAGCAACCGGAGCATACGAGATTTCATTCACACTCACAGGTTCACTGGAGGCGTTTGTTGAGGCTTGGGATGATGTGAACGGTAATGAGGATATGGATGTGGGAGATGGTATCGGTTGGTATGACCAGAATAGAGATGGGGAATGGAACGATATGTTGACATTTGTGGGTGGGACGACGATTGCAAATGCTGATATCGAGCTGTTCGAAATTACACCCGGGAAATCGTACCTATTCCATAAAAAATTGCACGAGTGGATATTGATAGGACAGATGTAGCTCAGCTCTGGCTGGAAGCTTCTGTCTCCCATTCGAGGATATAATCGCAGAGTATGTTTCCGTATCTCCGACAGAGGGATATCTCTCTGTGTGTTATCTTCAAATCTTTTATGTCAAAGTTCTCGGCGAGCCCGTGGAATATCCCCTGGTCGAATCGGCAGGGATATGGGTTATCGCATATCATTCTTCCCTTATTCTCGGCGAGCTTTGTATATCTGTAATGCCCGATTTCGCCACCACGATGGTTGTTGTGGTAGGCGATATCTATCTTGGATAGACCATCGTGAAGATTCTTTATCTTTGGGAAATCTGCCCAGAATGGGATTTTTCTTCCTACTGCGAACAGCTCCCTATCCCCGAACTCACCCGATATTTCCCTTAAAACATTGAGGAAGCTTTGCATAGGATACCAGCTGTTTGGCTTTATGTTCTGTATCCCATGCCGTGCAAGGATTTCCAGTGCAACCTTCTTGTTCCATACAGCATCCAAGGCACTCATCACCGTCTTCCCGTTTATCTCCACTTTCGGGTCGAATGCGCGATACTCTGCCATTATTTTTTCCCCCTCGATTATCTTAGGATGGCTAATTTCCCCCATAAGCTTCTGCCAGACGAGAACTCGACTCGATAGGAATATATCCCATTTGCCAGCATCTCTCCGTCGGCATCCGTTCCATCCCAGGGGATGCGGACATCTTCTCCTGCTGGAACAGGATAGTCCACAATAGGTTTTCCTACCTCCTCCATAGCGAAGTTGAACACCGTTATCGTTGCATTATCGGGTTCTGTTGAGCTGAAGACAAAATACCCCCTCGAGTGCTTTTCCTGTGAAAACGGATTGGGGAAAAAGTATGTTTTGGGGGCGTTGAGGGGCAATGTGGAGGGCGATACGAGGAGTATATCCCAGCAGGGGGCATCGATATCCTTTATCGCAAGGCCGTCTGATGTGCCGGCGAAGAGCTTCCCATCTTGATAGAGAACAGATACTACCTCGGGGTCTATTGAGGATTCTCCTGTGCCACAGTCGACAATCTCCAGCGTATCCCAGCTTACTCCGAAATCACTGGAGATGCATAATCCGCCAGTTGTTGCTGCATATACCATACTGTCCCGAAATGAGAAGTTCCAGACGGTCATATTATAATCGAATGTGTGCCAATTCTCCCCCTCGTCCGTCGTGTATGATACACAATCCCACTCGTCGGCAGAGAGAGCTTGCCTTGTCGATGCCCAGACGACCTTTGAGCTATCAGGGAGATACTGGATGGCTAAAGCGACGATGAAGTTCCCCGATATACCGGATGATGCATGGTTCCAGCCGAGCCACTCCCAGCCGCCGTCGGTGCTCTTGAATATCCCTGCTGCTGTTCCAGCCCAGATTGTGTTCGGTTCTGTCGATGTATCGATTGTCGTGGCAAAGAACCTGTGCGTCAGGTCGTTGTAGTTTATCTCTGTATCGGCGGTATCGACGAACACATTAACCCAGCTTTCGCCTTTGTCCTCGCTTTTGATGAGTCCACCGTAAAAACAGGCAGCCCATATCGTTGAGTCCTTCTCAAGTCCGATATCGTATGCCAGCTTTCCTATGCCGACCGCCTGCTCGGGCGTATAGTTCGTCCAGTTTAACCCTGCATCCGTTGTTATGAAGAAGCCATCACCTGCTGGATATAGCTCCTCTTCGTAAAGCTCCTCGTGGCTCGCTGCGAATACAACAAATCCTCTGTATCCTGATAATCCTGATGAACTTATCCCTGGCAAAAAGTTCTCCCAGCTTGCTCCGAGCTCGAGAGAGTAAGAGATTCCGTTATCGGATGTCACCCAGACCCCTTCTCCATCGAATATAATGTCGCCTATCTCATTTCCGGCAGGTTCTGGGGAAAGCTCAAAGCTCTCAACAGTTGAGCCGGCAGCAGTGCCAGCGAGAAGAGATATCAGGAGAAAAGCCACAGATAGATTTTCTTTCACCTTAGGTTGCCCTTCCTCTTTTTTATCGCCCTTATCGCCTCTGCATGCTCCTTTTCTGTTCTCGTAAAGCTATGATGTCCTTCTCCTTCCGAGACGAAGTAGTAGAAATCATGTTTTTCTGGATAAAGAGCTGCCAGGATTGCCTTCTTGCCAGGATTGGCAATCGGGGTTGGGGGAAGCCCCTTGTACTTGTATGTGTTGTATGGGGATTCCAGCTCGAGGTCCTCGTATAAAAGCCGCTTGTCGAACTGCTTGAGCGCATAGTTCACCGTCGGGCAAGCCTGAAGCAGCATACCGCGAGAAAGCCTGTTGTGATACACACCGGATATCCTCGGCATCTCATCAGGGAAATACGCCTCCTTTTCGATGATGGAGGCAAGCGTAACAACATCCTTAATCGACATCCCGAGGGATTCCGCACGGGCATAGAGATTGCTCTTGAACTCCTGCTTGAACTGATGATACATCATCGCTATCAGCTCATCAGCCGATGTGCCAGGGTCGATGTTGTAAGTCTCGGGGAATAAGAAACCCTCTGCGGTTGTTGAAGGAATGCCAACTGCTTTCATAAGGGAATCATTCGTTGCCCTGTCGAGGAAAGAGAGAGAATCTATGCCAAGTTTATGTTCGACAACTCCTGCAATCTCATAGATATTTTCACCATCATAAACGGTAATATCTATCGAGAAACTCCCTCCTCGGGAGAGCGTCTGAAGAAGTCCGAGGAGCGAATACGAGCCGACAAGCCTGTGCCTGCCTGCACGGATTCTTCTGTCGAACCCAAGGAGCTTTGCCCAGAGTATAAAGAGGTTCGGTCTGTTTATTATACGATTTTCTGTCAGCAGCCTTGCGGTATTTTGTACACTGCAACCCTTTGGTATAACTATGGTTGCATCAATTACCTTAGAAGTATCCTTATATAAAACCGAGTATGGTATCGACACTAAAACAACTCCAATCACAATAAGAGCAACCAACACAATCAAGAAATTTGCAAATGTCTTTTTCACGCTTTTCATTATGTTGTCCAATATTGCAACTGGTGATAGCAAGAGAGCCGAGTATAAAAGGGCAAATCCAGCCTTAATTGTCCGGAGCATATCTTCGTTCCAGAAATCCTTCCAGAAGTATTGCGGCGGCAAGGGAGTCTATCTTGTCCCTGCTTTTTGATGGTGAATAGCCCATATTGTGCAGTATCTTTGAGGCAGAGACGGTCGTCAGTCGCTCATCCACCAGCTCGAGCGGACAGCTTATCGCTTCCTTCAGAACCTTTGAGAACTCCCTTACCTTATCGGATTGAATCTCCTCCTTTCCGCTGAGTCTCAACGGGTTACCAAGGATTATATACTCTACATTCTCATTCTCCACAAGCTCTTTTATTCTCCCGATGCTGTTTTTATCGTTTGGGACCAGTGGGAGAGGTGTAGCGATGATGCCGTCCGGGTCGGACAGAGCAAGTCCAATCCTCCTCTCACCATAGTCTATTGCAAGAATTCTCATAATTTATGTAAAATATTTATAAACTCGAGTATGTCAAGAAATTGTTGACAATCGGACGAAAAGACAGTATTATTAAGTAGGTTAATTTGGATTTTCAAAAGGGGAGTAAGATGGTCAAGAGATTGTCTGTTCTTTTGTTCTTTCTTTTCCTTTCGGTGGAGCTGATTGCTCAGGCGGATACTGTGGTGTATTACGGTGGCTCGAAGGGGCAGATGGACATCGGGCTCAAGTCTGCTGGTGTAAAGCTGGGGGTTGTTCTTCCTACTGGAGGTGACTATGACCCAAACATAAAAATTGCAGGGTTCGTTGACCTCGGCTATCTTGTACCAAACCTCAAGCCAGAGCTATTTTTTGAATACTGGAAGGTAAAGAGAGACGAGTATGGCTGGTCGAGTGCGGATGATGATGTTAAGTTCTCCTGTATCGGTGGTGGAGCGAGCCTCAAGTATCTGTTCGATTTCCATCCAAGGTTGAAGCCGTTTGTAGGTGCTGGTCTCGGTTTCAATCACTATAAGACAGATTATCCCAAGGACTGGCCACAAGGGGATGAGACAGAGACGCCGTTTGAACTACATATAGATTTCGGGGCAAATCTTGTTTTGGGTGAGAAGTTTTATGCTATCCTTTCTGGGAAATATAACCTCTCCGACATAGACAATATCGATATGATGCTCGGTCTCGGGTATAACATTGTAAGATGAAGAAGATTTTAGCTTTAATATTGCTTTTTATGCCTACCCTTTCTCTTGTGGGGCAGACGAGCTTTGCTTACAGGGAGGGTGAGCTTGCCGATTTCCTGGCAGGGAGTATCAGGAATATGGAGATTATCTCCCCTGACCCCGATGGGCTTGATGACGCAGCTCTGCGTATGACCACCAACGACACGATATTTGTCCTGCAGGTTTATCCTGATGATATGTGCCTCGATTGCATCTATAGCGTGGTTTATGAACTGCAGGCAGCAGGTAACCCACCTTTGAACTTCTCCATTGACCTTGTTCCCATAAGCATTTTCAACGAAGTAACGAGCATCTATGATACTGGGGCTGTTCACAGCACGCTGTATGGCACCGAGTATCGCCGCTGTATCGCCGATTATGATATCCTGTTTTTCGGCTCCGGCGATGTTTATGGTCACAATGACCTATCGCATTCTTCTGCTGCTGTCACAAGAAGTTTTGCCAGGCTTGGTAGGGGGGTTGTTTTCACTCATGGAACAATCGCCGAGGGAGCCGGGGTATCGAGCTATAGCCATGAGAACTTTGCCAGCCTGACAGATGTTTCCGGTCTCACCACGACACCCAACTGGACCTATCCATACTATACCGATGTTACACTCGTCTCCGAGGATGTTACCAATCCTGTGCTGCATTATCCTTTTGAGCTTCCCCACGAGTTTGAGGTGAACACGACACACTCCCGTGGTCAGGTGGTTGTTTCGGGGATGATGTGGTATAAAAAAACAGGTCTTCTTTTCCCTGGTATGGAGGGTCTGTATATGCACACCTACCATAACCCGGACTATAATTCGTATTCTGGCTATTTCAACTATGGGCACACATCCTGGGAGCCACCGGCGGAGTGGGAAGCCAAGGCGATGATGAATGTGATGTATTTCTCATATCACGGTGGCAGAGGGACAGCGGTTTCCCCTGCGAAACGGTAGTCGATTCTATCTTATGGTCGGCTGATGTGCCTGGAACAAGCGAGCTTCGGGTATATCTCAAAGCCTCACCGGATGGTGTTGGGTGGACAGAGTGGATACCCATTACACACTCTCATCCTATTCCGGGGATTGTCAGGACGGCGAGACACTGGCAGTATATGGTTCAGATGTCACGCGGCGGGGCAGAGGATTTGCCGGTGTTTCACTGGATAGATTTCTATCTTACAAATGATGGGGTGTCTGCTGAGCTTGTCATCCCGGAGACAGGAGCGGTCTCCAGTTGTCCCTGTCAGCCTGTTAGATTTAGGGTGCATTCTCTCTCGGATATTATCCTGGACGATGCTACTGTCGAGATAAATGGCAGGCTCTATACTGGTGAGGAGTATTTCTCGCTCGGTCCCGAGGAAGATATAATAAGTTTTATCCCCGGGGATATGGACTGTTTCGATGACGGTGATACGGTCTCGGGTAGCCTTATCTCTGTTGATAATCTGTCTGGTTGTGGACTTGTT
This sequence comes from candidate division Zixibacteria bacterium 4484_93, assembly GCA_002085385.1. Taxonomy (GTDB): domain Bacteria; phylum UBP14; class UBA6098; order 4484-93; family 4484-93; genus 4484-93. The sequence goes on along the minus strand of NATO01000063.1, from coordinate 4,503 downwards.
GAGCCGGTGGAGTTCTCGTTTATTGTTGACCTTTCTCCGCCTGAGGTAATATCTGTTTATCCATCGTCGGATACGATTATCTCCAACAGGCAGCCGAACATAACATCAGAGATAATTGATGAGATTGCCGGTATCGACCCATATTCGATAACGCTTTCCATCGGTGATTCTCTGTTCACTGTTGCCACACCTGCTCTCTTCTGGGATGGGCATTTTCTCTCCTTCAGAACGCTTCTTATGGGGCTTGTTCTACCTGACACCGTTGATATTTGTCTCTCTGTTGCCGATTCTGCCTTATACTGTAGTCCGAACTCAACGGAGTTCTGCTGGCGATTCTTCGTTGACACGGAAGGTCCTCTGGTGGAACTTGTCCAGCCGGAGGATGAAGGGTATATTTCCTGCGATAGCACAGAGGTTATCTTCCGCTTTTACGACATATCCGGCACCGATTTTGTGGGAACGATAGTTCAGTTCGGAGAGGAGAGTTTCGCATATCCGGACGGTATGGAATCGTTCGGTGACACACTGCTTATCTTCCCGCTCACAAGCTCTTTCTCTGATGGTGATTCTGTCTATATCTCTGTTTCGGGTTTCTCTGATATTGCGGGTAACCCAGGAGCTTCTCGTGGCTGGTGGCTCCGTTTTGACCTTTCGCCGCCTGAGATAACATCTCTTATTCCAGCTCCCGGCTCGGTTTCCTCGAGAACATATCAGCCAATAGGGGTTGTAGCGACCGATAGCCTGTCGGGAATAGATGTTGATTCCGTTCTGTTCGTTGTCGATGGCGATGAGTTCACAGGATGCTTTGTTATCGGTGATACGCTTTATTTCTATCCCGATTCGTTCGGTGTTGCCTTCCACGATGGCGATACGGTTTCTGTTTGCGTATCGGTTCCTGACAGGGGTAGAATCTGTCCGCCGAATGTTGCCGATACCTGCTGGAGTTTCCTGGTTAATCAGGAGGGACCATCGGTGGAGCTTATTACTCCGCCAGACCACTCGATTATATCCTGCCAAAATATCCCCGTTGAGCTTCTCATAACCGATGAGAACGGTGTTATCCCTGAATCGATTGTTGTCGTATTCAATGAGGATACATTCTGTTTCCCTTCGCCTGAGCTTTCTTTTTCGGACACTGTTTTGACCGTTGATTATCCTGAGGATTTTTCCGACACGAACAGGCTATTTGTCGTATCGGCATACGACAGCATCGGCAATCCGCTGGGAGATATTATACGATTTGAGTTCTATATGGACACGCTCCCACCTGTGATTGAGGATATTTCGCCATCGGTCGGTTCTGTGATAGCATCTTTACCGCAGATGACCCTTGTTTTGACCGATGACCTTGCAGGTGTCGATAGCACCAGTATCCAGTTTTCCTTGGGGGACACGACGCTCTATTTTGGTGATGAGTTTGTTTTCTATTCTGCTGGGACGCTCTGCGTATTTGCCGACTCTATTGGTTTCGCTCTCCCGGAGGATTCTATCATAGTATGCATTCATCTTACCGACCTTGCGACACTGTGCGGCGGGAACAGTGTTGATAGCTGCTGGTATCTTTTCATCGATAAGGATGGTCCTGTTCCTGTGGCAATTAGACCAGACTTTTCTGCCTTTTCGTCCTGCGAGCGCCAGGAGATTGTGATATTCTTCGACGACCCAAGCGGTGTGAGAGAGGAAACCATCGAATTTCTGGTAAATGGCGTGCCTGAGGATGATTTTCTATTATCCGGGGATACATTATTCTTCAATCCTGATAGCTCGTTTGCAGATGGTGAGACGGTCTGTGTCGAGGTGAGGTATGCCGAGGATACACTCGGGAACCCGATGGATAGCACCTTTTCCTTCTATTTTGTGATTGACCTCTCACCCCCTGTTGTTCTTCCTGTCTATCCGCTTGATGGTGCGTTTTTATTGGAGCCGAGGCCGAATGTTGTTTTCACCGCCCTCGATTCAATAAGCGGACTCGACACAACGAGTGTTGCTCTCAGGGTTATGGGGATAAACTACTACATCTCGAGCCCTGCGATGTATCAGACAGGAGATACATTTGTATTTGTTCCGGATTCGGTCGGTGTTGTGTATCCGGAGCTGACGCCTGTGGTAGTCTCTGTTGTCTCCGCATCTGATAGAGCGGAATACTGTGGGGCAAATGGGATAGTCGAGCCTATCTCGTGGAGCTTTACAATCGCCGATGATGACACGCTTCCGCCGCTGCTGCTGGATTATTCTCCCAGATTCTTCCCTTCCGACTCTGCGTTCTATTTCTCCTGTATTCTGGAGGATGAGTCAGGGGTGTATTTCCCGGATTTTATCTCCGATATGCATTATCCACGCATTGTCTGGGACACGGATGGCGAACTGGAGATAACGGCAAATGAGGGGATACTCGCTCTCGATTCGGTGTCCGGAAACAGAATATATGCCACGAGCACACTTCCTTTGGCAGGTCAGCCTGCTCATACTCTCATCATCTTCCGACTGCTTGCCTGGGATAACGATTTCGACGGGGAGCGTGAAACAGACCGCTCGTTTCTTATGTCCGACACATTTGCAATAGACATCCTGCCAAGACCAACCTTTCATATACTTGAGCCGTATCCGGGTAGCAGTTCATCCTGCACCGACCAGCCAATTACTCTTGCTGTCTCGAGCGAAAACGGTCTTGACCCGGAATCTGTGATGCTTGATATCGATGGAGAGGTGTTTGACATAACCAGCCCTTATCTTACGGTTGCAGGGACGCTTGTTGTATTCCAGCCGCCTCCTGGGTTCTTCGATGGGGGAGAGATTGGGCTTTCTCTTGTCTCGGCAAGGGATACGCTTGGTTTTCCACTGTCGGAGACTATCTTTTGGAATTTTGTGGTGGATACGAGTCCACCCGATATCGACATCCGATACCCCTCCGATGGGGCACTCGTTGACAGAGATAACCTGCACATAACGGTTTCCTTCTCTGACCTATCGGGGGTCGATACAGCGAGCTTTTCGCTTATATATACAATAATTAACGGGGGAACGACGGATACGCTTTACTCCTCATTGCCGGGTGTTTTCTTTAACCCGGATGATATACTGTTTGATATATTCCCCTATGCTGGTGGGTTCCGTGCGAGGGATGGCGATTCTGTGGCAATTGAGATTAGAATATGTGATTCCCCTGACTACTGCGAGCCGAACTGCTCATCCAGTAATCTGTTTTTCTGGATAGAACCTGAACTCTCCTGCGAGATTTCTACCAATCCGTTCACGCCGAACGGGGACGGCTACAACGACGAGGTTAGATTCACATATCCGAAGCTCTTCAGCAAGGATGCGACGATCGAGATATACGACCTATCCGGGCACATAATAAAAAGGATACAGGTCCCGGCAGGTGAGGTAAAGCGTGCTATCTGGAGTGGAAGGACAAGAACCGGCAAGGTCGCCAGAAACGGGATATACATCTACATTGTTAAGAGGGGCAAGCATAACATTTGCTCTGGCTCCGTGAATCTGGTCAGATGAGATGCTCAAGCAACTCGAGCGATGGGGGAGAAGGCAGCTTGTTCGACTGCTGTGCGGGCTGAAAAGGAGGAAAGCAGCTCTACCCGATAAGGTCGAGAAAGTTCTCGTTGTCAGGCAGGACGAGAGGCTCGGCAACCTGATACTCATAACACCGTTTCTCGAGAACTTGAAGAAGATTTATCCCGATGCAACTGTAGATGTCGTTGCACCAGCGGTATTCTCAGATATAGTCCGGTATCACCCCGCGGTGAACCGTATATTCGAGGTGAAAAAAAGAGAATTCATCCGCAATCCAGCAGCTTTCCTTAAACTAATCCTTCAATTGAGAAGAGAGAATTTCGACATTGCCTTTGACCTTTCACACCTCGACTCTGTCTCTGTGAATAGTATTCTATACACACTTTTTTCAGCATCTCGATTTTCTGTCGGGTTCGACAGAGGAAAAGAATCAGGATTCCTCGATTTGAGTATTCCAGCACCGAATAGAGTAGAGTATGAGGCTTACAGTTTTTTGAGGCTACTTGAGCCGTTTTCGTCCTCTGTTAATCAAATTCCACCGAGGGTTTATATCGATGATAGGTCGAGGATATCTGCGAAAAAGTTCTTCGATGAAAACAAATTAGAAGCTAAGATTATCGGTCTCCACATCGGTGGAAGGGGTAGAAAAAGGGTGCCTGCGGGTTTCTGGGAAAAACTTCTTGTAAGATTTCCCGAACTTCCCAAGGTTGTTTTCTGGGGAAAAACAGAAGAGAAAGATGTCGAGTATCTGAAGAAAAGGAATATTCCTAACACATACTTCTTCCCGCTATCGCCTGTTCTTACTGTGGGGGCTGCTCTTGGGAAGCTTTCCGTTTTTGTCTCCTGCGATACGGGCATTATGCATCTTGCAGGCTGCATACAACCGCTTCACCAGATAGGGATATTCGTTTCATCGGACGCTGCTCGCTTCTCGCCCAGAAAGCAGAATTTTGTCGCTATCTCAGGAGAGCCGAA
>NATO01000062.1 GCA_002085385.1 candidate division Zixibacteria bacterium 4484_93 | reverse complement strand
TCTCTTATAAAACAGGGGAGTATAAGATTTCCTGTTTGTTGTGGTGGTCTGTGCCAGCCATACTCTTTCTGCCACTTGCGGACGCTCTTGAATATAGGGGAAAAGAGAATGTCCGACAGTTTTCCACCTGATTTATAGACATCGATTATGTTGTCGTTATAGTATGGTATAAACACGCAGGGATAGACATTCCCGTTCCAGTCGATATAGAGGTATCCGCCCTGCCTTCCGCCTGCGATGCAACCGTCGGACATAGGACCCGAGTTCCAGAAATCCGCGATGAATATCTTCTTTTCCCTCAAAAGTTTCCTCTCGCGGATGAACATATTCTTCCTCTGTTCTGGTGTTACAAGAAGCTCGAGTGTGTAGGAGCGCCCGATTGGCATATACTGGAATATCCAGAAATGGATTATCCCCTGCTCGATGAAAAAATCTATCGTCTCATCGGTAAGGAGTTTCTCATAGTTTTCTCTCGTTGCCGTCATAGAAAGCCCCATCGGAACCTGATACTTACGGAGGTTTTCCATCGCTTTAAGTATCCTCTTGAATACCCCTTTGCCTCTCCTCTTATCCGTTTCCTCTTCCATACCTTCAACTGAGATAGTGGGGGTGACATTTCCCGCCTCACTCAGTCTTTTTGCAACATCCTCCGTTATGAGCGTTCCGTTTGTGAACATCAGGAAAAAAACATCGTTGTGCTTCTCGAACAGGTCGATTATCCCTTTTCCCTCCGAATGATACATAAGCGGTTCTCCGCCGGATATAACAACGAAGTAATCTCCCCATTCTTTCTTCATATCGGTTATTATCCTGTTGCATGTCGAAAATGGGAGATGAATCTTTTTGTATTTGTCGCTTGCCGCATAGCACCCGACGCACTTGAGATTGCACTCGCCTGTCGGAGAGAGGGTGATAAATGCAGGTGGTTCCTCTCCATACTTCTGTTTGAATGCATCCCTTGGACGCTGATTATCCTGTGGTAAGAACAGTTTTCCGATGAAGATGTCGGTGAGATGGTTGACTATATCCTGGCTGAATATACCCCGGTTTATTGCCCTGTGAACAGAGAACATAAGGTTGCTGACTATGTAGTATTTGTCCTCCTGAACAGCCTTTAGAAATTTCCCATCGTTGTTCTCTACTAATGCATTATACACCCTCTTGTCGGCAATCTTGACAAGCTGTTTCCTGAGAGTAGAGTTCTTGAATGTCAGTCTCAGAAGGGTCAAAAGAGACGCATTTTTTATTTCTGTTAGTAAGGGCATTTCCCCTCCTTTGTTTGTTCTGTAATGTTATTTTATACCTGCTTCGGTTTTTGTCAAGTGAAATCGTAGTGCTTAAGAAAAATCTTGATTTATGAGGGGTTGTATTTATATTTAATTCTTATGAAATCTGTTGTCGCAGCACTTTCTATGCTTTTTATTTCCGGGAGCCTGTTTGCCGGAGGTATCTGGGGAGAGGGTAACTCTTTCTTTGTTAATCCGAGAACCGCCTCACTCGGTGGAGCTTTCGCTGCGGATATATCTGGCTCTGTCTGGGCTCCGGTTGGCAATTCCTCGCTTCTTGCGAAAGCCGGATATTCGGTATCATTCCTTCACACAAACTTTTTTTCCGGGGAGTTCACGCTGGACATCGCTTCCTTCAGATGGGGGAGAGCTGGAGCTCTTGTCGGGTTTTTCAATGTCCCCGGTATCCCTCAGACTGCCGTTCCCGATGAGGGAGCACCGTTAAGTATGGATAACCGTCCGTATCTTGTTGGCACATCCTCCGACAGGATACTGACGCTGTTGTTTGGATATGGCTTCCCGCTTGGCAGTGGTTTTTCTTTTGGGATAACGGGCAAGGGTTCTTATCGCTGGCTTTTTGAAGAGAATGCCTTCGGTGCATCGGCTGATATTGGAGCATCTTATTCTCCAAAAGACTGGCTCACCCTCGGTATGATTGTTGAGGATGCAAGTTGCGGCTGGAGTTTCTGGAGCACGGGTAGAGGTGAGGTGGTTTATCCATCGGTGCGGCTTGGTTTGGGTGCAAGAAGAGAATTTGCTGGCATATCGACCTCTGCCACTATTCTCTCGGATATGAAATATTCACCTCAGATAGCTGATTTTTTCTGGTCGCTGGGGGTGGAGGCGACATATAAGGATATTGTCTCGCTTCGGCTTGGCAACGGTTCTGGCAGATGGAGTGCGGGAGCGGGTCTTACACTTTCGAGGTATGCTCTGGATGTTTCTCTGATAACTCATAAGGAGCTCGGGACAAGTTTCTATATCGGGTTTGGAATGAAGATAAGATAAGAGGGGAGGATGAAATGAGAATAGGGTATTATCCTGGCTGCACACTCAAGACAACAGCCAAGATATTCGAGGATACTGCGCTTGTATCGACCAAGGCTCTGGGGCTCGAGCTTGTCGAGCCGCCCAACTGGAACTGCTGCGGAACGGTGTATTCACTCGCTTCCGAGGATGTGATTCACTACCTTGCCCCGATAAGGAACCTTATCCGCTTTCAGGAGATGGGGATAAGTGAGGTTGTAACCCTTTGTTCCATTTGTTATAACACGATGTATCGTGCGAACCACCTCTTCCGGGAGAACAAGGATAAACGGGATATTATGCTGAGTATAATGGATAGGGAGGAGGCTTATCGTGGTGAGATTGAGCTGTATCACCTCCTGAGTTATCTCAGGGACAAGGTCGGCTTCGATAGGATAAAAGAGAAGGTTGTTTTGCCACTTGAGAATCTTAAGGCAGGGGCGTACTACGGTTGTCTTCTTCTCCGTCCGGCGGGGGTCGAGATAGATGACCCTGAGTCCCCCAAGATAATGGAGAACCTGCTCGAGTCTCTTGGAGCAACTCCTGTTTATTTCCCGCTCCAGATAGAGTGCTGTGGCTCGTTCGAGACGGTGAACAATCCAGAGCTTGTCAGAGGGAGAATAAAGGATATTGTCGATAATGCTCGCTTGTTCGGAGCAAGGCTGATTGTTGTTTCCTGTCCACTGTGCCATTTTAATCTCGATAAGCGTCAGGAAGAGCTTGCAAAAGCCGATTCCTCTTTTGTTCCTATCCCTGTGTTATACTTCACCGAGCTTATGCAGATAGCCCTGACAGGTGAGCTTCCCGATTTTTCCAGTCACTACATAGACCCGGGTGTTGTAATCTCGGAGCTTACAGGAGAATCTGGTGCCAAAGTTTGAGTTCTTAATAGGTCTCGATGAGAGGGTTTTAGGGCTGCTTGAGCTTGTTAGCCACTCCAGGGAACCGTTTAAGGCAGAAACCTACTGGGCAGCACTCGTTAAACTGGCATGGGAGAAATTTCCCTGCGCAAGTGTTTCTGTTCTTCTTCTGAACAAGGAGACAGGACATCTTGAGATAAAGATGTATCGGGGGCTGTCGGGTGGGTTTGCCAAGCAGTATAAGCCACGGGCAGACGAGGGGATATTTGCTGAGCTTCTCCGTGGTGGGTATCCAAGGATAATAAACAATCTGGCACCTACCAGTAAATACTATCCGATGTTGCTTGAACATCCGGCAAAGAGTATGCTTGTTGTTCCTATTAAGCTTGGGGGTGAGGTTCTGGGTTACGCCTGTATGGACAGTCGGGAAACATCCTCGTATTCCGAGGTTGATGTTGGCATTTTCAGTGCGATGGTAGATGTAGCTTCTCTTGGTGCCTCTCTATCCAACGCTGAGGAGGAGCTAACCGGACTTGCACCGTTTGATGAAAAAACGGCACTTTATACCAACAGGTTCTTCTTACGGATACTGGATGATGAACTCCATCGTATGGAATATTTCGAACGTCCGCTTGCCCTCGTCCTGTTTGAGATAGCCAATCTTCGTGAGATTCGGATGACATACGGAGTGAAGAAGGCGGAGGAGGTTTTCGTCAAGGTTGCCCAGATGTTGAAGGAGAACCTCCGCAGTGTCGATAGGGCAGCTGTCAGGATGCAGGGTGAGGAGTTTATAATCCTGCTTGCGGAGGCGGAGCCGATCGTTGCTCAGAACCTCGCTCAGTCCATACAGAAACGGATTGTGAAGGCAATCGATAGGGAGGGACTTCAGATACGGTTTAATATGGGGCTCGTTTCTGTATCAAGTGGTTCCCAGGATAGAGGAAAACTTCTCCACCAACTGGAGTATGCACTCTTCCAGGCAAAGCGTCTGGGTGGCGAGAAGATATATGTAATTGAACTATGAGAAGGCTCATCCCACTCATCTTTCTTCTTTTCTCCTGTGGAGGGGATATTCCCACGAGCTTCTCTTCTCGTCCACATTCTTCATCAGGTGAACTGTTTTTCTCTGCTCCTGTTTCTGCCTGGCTCTCCACGGATTACACAGTCGATACGGAGATGGGCGGTGTCCCGATACTCCTCTACCACAATATCTCAAGAAAGACTGGGAAATACTCCGTTTCGCCGGACGAATTCAGGCGGCATCTTGAAATGCTCTGGCAAAACGGCTTCTATCCTGTGAACCTTTCAGAGCTTTTGGGCGGACTGGGCTGTGTTCCTGCCGGCAAGAAGCCTGTGGTTATCACATTCGATGATGCAAGACCTACCCAATTCCGTTACATTATTCGAGGTGGTTCTCTTGTCATCGACCCTCTGTGTGCGGTTGGGATAATGCTTGATTTTCACGACAGGCATCCTGATTTTCCTGCTCGGGGTGTGTTTTTCATACCGCTCGATGGGACACCGTTTGGTCAACAGAAGTATATCAAACGCAAGATAACAGAGCTTTCGAGGCTCGGATTTGAGATAGGGAATCACACGGCAGACCATCCAAATCTCAGAACCGTCCCGGAGGGAAAACTTGGACACGAGTTCGGTAAGGTGGCTTCTTTCTTTGAGAGGGTGCTTGGGTTTGAGGCTCGCTGCTTCTCCGGAGTTGCCTACCCCTACGGTATCCTTCCCTCTGTTTCTGTTGATTCCGTTCGCTACCGAGGCAGACTGTATAACATCTCTTATGCTGTCGGTGTGAATCCTGTTCTTTGCCCGAGCCCAAAGTCGAGGGAATTTAGCGGCTCTGTTATGAACCTTCCACGCTTTGAAGGAACGACCAGAACGATTGAGTGTCTCATCAGGAAAAATGGTATATATATCTCTCGTGGAGGCAGGAGTTGAACTATCCTCTGAAATATCTTTTCTCATTCATCCTTCTTTTGATACTTGCCTGGGCTGTGTGGCAGATAGGGGAGAACAGCTTCGGCTGGCAAAATGTTCATACAGAGAAATTCAGCTCGATTTTCAAAAGAAAGAATCCAGAGGAGAGTAGTTTTGCCCCATCTGGTTCATTCTTTGAGGAGTTTGATGGTCTGCCTTCATTTCCCATTACGGATGGTGAGATAGATGGCGGGTTATATGTTATACCGAACAGCTCGCCCTCGTTATCGAAGGTAGTTCTTGTTCCGGGGATTGAGACGAGGAACTTTATCCTCGAGGCTCGCATCGGGCGAACGGGGAATAGAGGCTCTGTTGGAGGGCTTGCCTTCTTTGTCAGGAACGAGGAGGAGTATCATCTCTTCGGTATGGATGGTATCGGGCAGTTTGTTCTGGTAAGGTATACCGATGGCAGGTTCATTCCTCTTTCGGAGGATGTCTCGGTTTCGACCTCTGTTCGACCGGGCAGGTTTAATGTGCTCAGGGTGGTTTCGACGGATGAGTTCTTGGAGTTTTTTATAAATAGCAGGGAGATTTTTGCCACCAGAGATGTCAAGGAGCAAGATTTAGGTGGTGTAGGCTTTTTTGTTGACCCAGCTTGCACCCTTAAGGTTGACTGGCTTCTTTTCTCGAGGATATGATGACGGGGTTTAAGGAGAAGAGGTTCGTTCGGCTCGGCGGTGCTGGAGTTCTGTCGGATATCATCTCGATATTTTACCCGCTTTTCGTTGTTCTTGGGATATTCTCGAAGGTATCGTTGGAGCTTTTGCGGACAGGGGTGAGGATTGAGCGTCGTCTTTTCCTCTTCGGGACGCAGGTAGCATACAGCCGCTGGCTTTTCCCTTATGAAAGGATAAAGATTGTTCGTTACAGGCAGTCTCGCCCCTGGACTATACTTCTTATCGGGAACATAGTGGCGATATACGCATTTGTTTATGCTATACGGGGTCTCTTTTTCTCGAAAACGCTTATTGTCTGGCAGGGAGTGGTTCTTTTTCTTCTCGGCATTCTGGGGGGGCTTGCGGCATACACAGTCTTCGGTCTGTGGCGCCGTAGGTTCCTTCTTATCAAGGGGGACAAGTTTAGTTTCCGCATCGAGACAGGAGAGCAGGATATAGAGCTTGACCTCGTTCAGGAAAGGCTCATCTCACGCATCTATCGAATGCGATAGAGCTCGGGATGGGTTGTCTTCCATCTCCTGTGTGCCCAGAACCAGTGGTCGGGATGCTCCCTGATGAAATCCTCGATAACGGTTGTATATTCCTGTGTCAAGGAGTTTATCGCATCGTCGGTTAGCTTGTTTGTCTTTGGATATATTGTCTCTTTGCAGATAAAAGTGTGTTTCTCTGGACAGTCTTTTCTTCTCAGGAAAAATCCGACAAAAATCGGGGCAGAGCTTTTTATTGCAAACGCTGCAGCTCCCTTCGGTGTCGAGGCTTTCATCCCGAAGAATGAAACGAGGGTTCCGTCTTTTCCTGCGTCCTGGTCGGAGAGCAATGCAACGAGTCGCCTTCTCTTCAATGCTTTCAGCACTCCTCTGGCAGAAACCCCGATGGGAATTGTCCCTATCCCCATAATATGCCTGATATGGTTCATCTCGTGGTCGATGATGCGGTTTTTCTGCTTCCCGACGAGGAAGTCGATATTTCCCCATCTCTCGGCGATGTATGCTCCGCCCATCTCCCAGGAGCCAAAATGCCCGGTGACAAGGATTCCACCTTTATCCTCTCTTATTATCTCCTCTAAGATTTCCTCTCCCTCGCACTCGAAGAAGGATGCAACTTTTCCTTTTATGAGTGGAAGTGTGGCATACTCGACAACCGAGGCGACAAAGTTCTGATAGGACGCAATGGCAATCGCTCTTATCAGTGCCTTGTCCTCTATTCCGAGGGCAGCAGAGATATTCCTGTGGCTGACATCTCTCCTTATCCCTGCAAAATAGATGATAGAGCCGAGCCTTCTTCCAAAGGCGATGGCTGTTTTGCGTGGTAGGAGAAAGAGCATAGCAGAAAATAGCCTGTATGCTATATATTCAATAAGGTGCTGGACCCTCTTCATTCTCCCATTCCCTTATTTTCCTGCGATTGCGAATCTTTACTCTAATATATGAAATAAAGAGTAATAAGAGAAATACAAGAAATATAACCCTCTGGTCGAGGAATATGGAGAATATGTTGTAGTGTCGGCGGATGTGCTCGAG
>NATO01000061.1 GCA_002085385.1 candidate division Zixibacteria bacterium 4484_93 | reverse complement strand
AAAACAACTCCCGAACTGCCATATTTATTTTTAGGCAAAATATTTATATTTTTTGCTTTGCTGTGACACCGGTTGTCTGAAATAGGCAAGAAGCCAGTTAATTTACTTGAAAATATCTCGCAAAATGCTATATTCCCTCCCAGAATTTTTTGGAGGTGAGTTTGGATTTCAGTTCCCAGCTCAACGAGCGACAGCTTGAGGCGGTTACATGTTCTGACATACCGGATAGCATATCTCATCGAGGAGTTCGGTATCCCGCCAGCATCGATACTCGCCGTTACATTCACCAACAAGGCAGCAGGCGAGATGCGGGAAAGGGTGGCATCGCTTCTCGAAGAAGGTATGTCGAGAAAGGTCTGGCTCGGGACATTCCACTCGATATGCGGAAAGATTCTCAGAATCGATGGCAAGCCTGTCGGCGTTGAGAGAAACTATTCGATATACGACCGCGAGGATAGTCAAAGGCTCATTCAGGATATAATCGATGAGCTAAAGATAGACAAGCAAGCTCTCCCTGTCAGGCGGGTTATGGACAGTATATCCGTTGCCAAGTCCCGAATGGAGAAACCTGGTGAGCTGCACGACCCATACGATATACACATCTCCAACGCCCTGAACGACATATATTCACTCTACCAGAAACGACTCCAGGAAAGCAACGCAGTCGATTTCGACGATATGATAATGCTCGTTATCGAGCTGTTCCAGAAGAAGCCGCAGCTGCTCGAGAGGTATGCGAGGCGGTTTCAGTATATTCTCGTCGATGAGTTCCAGGATACGAACCGAAGCCAGTATCAACTTGTTAAGCAGCTTTCGTCGGTATATCGCAATCTCAATGTTGTTGGCGATGATGACCAGGCGATATATGCCTGGCGAGGTGCCGATGTCCGGAATATACTCGATTTCAAGCGTGATTTCCCTGATGCACATATCGTTAAGCTCGAGCAGAACTATCGGTCGACTCAGACAATCCTCGATGCTGCCTGGTCGGTTATATCGAACAATAACTCCCGGCACGAAAAGAGGCTATTCACCCGTGAAAAAGGGGGAGTGGAGGTAAAGGTCGCCCGTTTCACCGATGAGTCCTCGGAGGCGCTCGGTGTATATGACCAGCTTGTCCATCTGCGTGACAGAGCAGGGTATCGCCTCGACGAGATTGTAATCCTGTATCGCACGAACGCCCAATCTCGCCCGCTCGAGGAGGTTCTACGGCTCAACAATATACCATACAAGATAGTTGGCGGAATACGTTTCTACGAACGGCAGGAGGTCAAGGATATATTAGCCTATCTGAAGCTTATTGCGAATCCGAAGGATGATGTCTCGCTCAAGCGTATAGTAAATGTCCCGAGGCGAGGAATAGGGAAATTGCGGATGAAGAAGCTCGAGGAGGCTGCATCATCGAACCAGTTGACGCTTGGAGAGTATCTCCTATCCGCCGATGAGAGCGAACTTAAACAGATCTGTCGAGGGGCTTTTGAGTTTGCAAAACTGTTCAGGGAGTTCTATGAGCTCTCCAAAGGTAAGAAAGCAGGTGAGATAGCTGAGGCTGTCATCAAGGAGACGCGCTATGTGGAGGATTATCTTTACCCATCTCTGACGAAGCCGGAGGAGCGAGAAAGGAATATTGTTGAGCTTTTGAGTGGTATCCAGCGATACAGCGAGTTCAATCCGGAAGCCGGTGTCGCCGAATACCTCCAGGATGTCTCCATACTGACCGATATCGACCTCTACGAGGCAGAAACCAACTATGTAACCCTTATGACACTCCATTCTGCCAAGGGGCTCGAATTCGATGTGGTGATAATTGTCGGCGCGGAGGATGGACTGCTTCCGCTTATTCGAGCTGATGACAGGGATGTCGAGGGTAAGCTCGAGGAGGAGCGGAGACTGTTCTATGTCGGTATGACACGAGCAAAGAGGGAGCTTTTTGTCACATACGCCGATAGCAGAAGAGGTCGGTTGTCCTTTCCATCAAGATTTATCGGTGAGATGCCAGCATCACTTGTCGAGCAGCTCCAGCCAGCAGTCGAGAATAGCACACAGACATCCAGTGTCCGGATGGGAATGCGAGTATATCATACCCATTTTGGCAAGGGAACAATAGTAGCTGTCAGAGGGTTCGCCGAAAACACGGTCGTAACTGTCCAGTTTGACAGAGGATTTACCAAGCAACTCCTGCTGCGGTTCGCTAAACTCGCCATCGTCGAATAGGATATTTCCAGCGATTTCGCTTGCTATATTTTACATATAGTATATATTATATATACTAATAGGGTGATGCGAAAATAGGTGAGGAGATGGCAGGCGGATTACAGGAAATATTTGAGGATGAGAAACTCGTAAATAGAATTAAAACACGGCTACCTTATCTGTTTCGACTTGCAGAGTTAGAAAGTTCGAGAGCCGGAAGAATAGGAATGCAGGTAGGCTCTCTTCGTGAGAGGATAATCGTCGCCTTGCTTATCTATAAATTTGGCAAGGCGAATGTAGAAACGGAAATCCCGATAACCGAGCCGGAAGTCGATGTAAAATTGTATGGTGTGCCAATATCTATTAAAACAAAAAGCGGCAAAGGACTTTCAGGTATAAAAGTATCATGGACAGTAGATGCACAAACCGCCAAAGAATTTCAAAAGCTATATGAACCTGTCTGTGATATATTGTATGTCAATATCGTTTGGGGTGGCATTGGAGGTTTCTGTTATATTCCAAAGCGAGTTCAGAAAGCGGTCTTGAAGAAATTGGGGAATGAAAACTATATAAAGCTTCCAAAGCCTGGAACAAATCCGAGAGGGATAGAATTCACACGAGATGCGTTCACAAGTTTGATTGAACACAAGCTAACAAGGGTTATCGAGATTCAATGGGAGAAGCGAGAAATAAACTATGACCCATACAAAAGATGGGTGGATTATTGGAGGGAAGATTAATGACACAAAGACGAAAAAATGGCGGAACGAAAACGAGTTCATTCGGTTCGCCGGGAAGAATCGGGCATGATTCATCGAGCTTCTATGCAAGCCGACTATACGAGGGACAGGCAAAAGCAAAGAAAGTTCGGTATGTCGAAAACGAAATACCTGCTGAATTTCTCGACAAGATAATTTGTTCATCCAGCGAAAAAATGAAGGAATTGCCCGACAATAGCGTTCATCTAATGGTGACCTCACCGCCTTATAATGTTGGTAAGGAGTATGATGAAGATTTTACACTTGAAGGATACTTGGAATTCTTAAAGAGGGTTTGGAAAGAAACATATAGGGTGCTTGTGCCAGGTGGTCGTGCCTGCATAAATATCGCAAATCTTGGAAGGAAGCCGTATATCCCTCTTCATACTTTTATAATAGGTGATATGCTTGAGCTGGGATTTCTGATGAGGGGTGAGATTATCTGGAATAAAGCTACAAGTGCGAGTCCTTCCACGGCGTGGGGGAGCTGGCTTTCTGCTAAAAATGCAATTCTAAGGGACATCCACGAGTATATTCTGATTTTCTGCAAGGACACATTTTCAAGAGCGAATCCATTCAAGCGAGAAAACACGATAAGAAAAGAAGAATTCCTTGAATTCACTAAAAGCATCTGGACATTTCCTGCTGTGTCTGCTCGAAAAGTTGGTCATCCTGCGCCATTCCCCAGGGAGCTTCCGTACCGTTGTATTCAGTTATACACATTCAAAGATGAGGTGGTTCTTGACCCATTTATCGGTAGTGGGCAGACAGCACTTGCGGCAATAAAGGCGAACCGTCATTATGTCGGTTATGAGATAAACAATGCGTATGTTAAATTGGCAGGGAATCGGATTTTCTCATATAAAGCAGGTATGGTTTCCATATTCAAAGAGGGAGAATAATGTCAAAGGATGAGTATACAGCAGACCAGATAAAGGTTCTTGGTGGTCTCGAGGCGGTCAGGAAGCGCCCGGCAATGTATATCGGCTCGACAGGTCCGACAGGGCTTCATCACCTCGTTTTCGAGGTCGTGGACAACAGTATCGACGAGACTATGTCCGGGTTCTGCACAAAGGTCGATGTGACAGTTCACCTCGACAACTCCATTACTGTGGTGGATGATGGCCGTGGTATCCCTGTTGATATGCACAAGATAGAGAAGCGTCCGGCAGCCGAGGTCGTGATGACCAAGTTGCACGCAGGTGGCAAGTTCGATAGAAAGAGCTATAGGGTGTCAGGCGGTCTGCATGGTGTCGGAGTATCGGTTGTGAATGCACTGTCGGAGCAGCTGGTGCTCGAGGTATGGCGTGATGGGAAGGTGTATATGCAGGAGTACTCCCGTGGGAAGCCGACGACCTCGTTCGAGGAGAAGGGTAAAACCACACGTCGCGGGACAAAGATACACTTTAAACCCGATGTAGAGATTTTCGAGGACATTGAATTCTCTTATGAGACTCTCTCGGCAAGGCTTAGAGAGCTTGCTTTCCTCAACAAGGGGCTTGTTATCACCCTTACGGATGAGCGTTACGACCGCTCGCAGACATTTCGATACGAGGGTGGAATCGTTGAGTTTGTTAAGCATCTCGATAGGAATAAACACAACATCACGCCGAAACCTATTTATATCGCCGGTTCCAAAGGCGATGTCAAGCTCGAGATCGCAATGCAGTACAACACAGGATACTCGGAGACGGTTCTCTCCTTTGCCAATGCTATCAATACCATCGAGGGTGGGACACACCTGTCGGGTTTCCGGGCTGCACTTACAAGAACGCTCAATAGCTACGCCAGCTCCCAGAGACTTCTTAAGGGAAGCAGGCAGATAGAAGGAATAGATACACGCGAGGGGCTAACGGCAATTGTGAGCATAAGGCTCCCTGAGCCACAGTTTGAAGGGCAAACGAAGACAAAACTTGGCAACAGCGAAATAAAAGGAATTGTCGAGAACATTGTCAATCAAAAGCTCGGTGAGTATCTGCTCGAGCATCCAAAGGTGGGAAGAAGGATAATCGAGAAGGTTCTTTTGACCGCTCAGGCTCGCGATGCGGCGAGGAAAGCACGAGAATTAGTGAAGAAGAAGGCAGGTGTCGAATCGGGGCTTGCTCTACCAGGGAAACTCGCCGACTGCCAGTCGAAGAACCCTGAAGAATGTGAACTGTTTATTGTCGAGGGTGACTCTGCCGGGGGCTCCGCCAAGCAGGCACGAGATAGACGCTTTCAGGCAATCCTGCCTATCAGAGGGAAGATACTTAATGTGGAGAAGAGTAGCATCCATAAGATATTGGAAAATGAAGGGATAAAAACCATTATCACAGCGCTTGGGACAGGCATTCAGGAGGATTTTGACATAGCCAAGCTCCGGTATCACAGGGTAATCATTATGACGGATGCCGATGTCGATGGCTCGCATATAACAACGCTTCTTCTGACCCTTTTCTTCCAGTATCTCCCGGAGATAATCGAGCATGGGTATCTATACATCGCTCAGCCGCCTCTCTTCCGTGTGCATTCCGGGGGCAAGGCTATTTATGTTCGCAACGAGAATGAGCTCGATAGGTACATTCTCACCGCTGGCTCTTCCGGTGTAGAGCTTATAACGAATGCGGGGAGCATAAAGGGTGCGGTTCTGGTGAAGTATTTCCTGAAGGTGAGGGCGTTTCACAGGCTGCTCGACTACTTCGACGGACACGGGATTCCAGGGGAGCTCCTGCTGATTTTGTTGAAATCTGGCAAACTTTCCAAACATATCTTCGACGAGGATGCGCGAATGGAGCAGATAGAGATACTCAATCGCTTCCGCAGCAGTGCAAAGAAGCTCGGATACGATGTGGAATATCACAGGCACTACAATGAGGAGTACCTGATATTTGAGCCGATAATAAGCTTTAAGAGCCTCGAAAGGCGGGGTACCATTGATTTAACATACGATTTTATGAGCAACCCGGATTTTGAGGAACTGATAAAGCTTCACAGAGAACTTTCCTCACTCGGTCAGCCACCGTATGTTCTGGAGATTCCTGGTGAGGGGAGAAAAGAGTTTGCGACGCTTGGTGAACTCGTTGAGTTTGTCGGAGAGCGTGGTAAGAGTGGTAAATATATCCAGCGGTATAAGGGGCTTGGTGAGATGAACCCGGAGCAACTCTGGGAAACGACGATGAACATCGAGACGAGAACACTGCTTCAGGTGCGTATCGATGACCGACCTGCTGCTGAGGAAACATTCGATATCCTTATGGGAAGTAAGGTGCAACCTCGCAGGGAGTTCATAGAGGCGCACGCGCTTGAGGTGCGAAACCTGGACATATGATGGAAGAGTATGGCAGGGTCTTATCGGGTGACGACGGGTTGGTGAAGGTGGAGATAGTCATTTCACGCTCTGTTTGCGGGAGATGCCAGTTTGCCGCCGGTTGCGCGTTGAAGGGACTGAAGAGAGCTGTTGTCGATGCGACCAACGATATCAATGCGGCTCCTGGAGATTATGTTCGGGTGGAGCTCGAACCCAGGAAGCTACTCCTCGGAGGATTCCTCATCTATATCCTGCCGGTTATAGATATGCTCGTTTTTTACTACATTGCTGCCTATTTCCTTGAATCGGAGTCGATAAGGGTGCTTATTTCGATTGTTGCCGGGATTTTGAGCTTTCTGGCAATCTCCATTGTGAATCGACATACCTCCCTTTCTGACCGTTACCGCGCGCGGCTTCTCGGCTTTGCTGGTCCGGAGAACTTCAAATGAAGAGCACAATCAAGATAAAGAAAAGGCTCAAGAGCCTTAAGAAGCTCCATGCGATAACATGTAGTATGGAGTCCGTCTCGAGGATACGAATGCAGGCGGTAGAAGCAAGTCTCGGGCGGTTCGGTGAGTATGCATCGTCGCTCGAGAGGATGGCAGACTTCTTTCCCTATTACCCATATGCGAAAGCTCCGTCGAATGTGAAGGGGTATATCATTTTCTCCACGGATAGGGGGCTTGTCGGAAGCTTCAACTTGCCGGTGATTGAGTATCTCTCGTCGCTTGAAACGGAGAGTGTTATCTATGCGGTGGGGAAGAAGCTCAAGCCTGCCATCGCTTCACTTAACCTTTCACCGAGGCAACATATTGAGGGGCTGGAATCAACTGATTTCCTTGAGAAGCTGGCGGCTATCTCTGACACTGCATTCTCAGATTTTACTGGTGGTAGCATATCGAGGCTTCTGGTTGTTAGCCCTGCTCGGAATACCGAGCAAGTTCAATCGATAATATATACAGGGATTCTCCCTGTGCGGATAAGCCCGGATACAAGATAAGCCTCGGCAAAGATGTAATATTCCCCCAGTATTGGATGTCCGCCTGTCATACTCTCACCAGCCCAGTTGAATTCAAAGAAGAGCGAGTCTCCCGATGCGAGTGGAACCTCCTTTATAACCTGCAGGAACCCTTTTCCCTTAAATGCCACCCAGACGAGTGTCCGCTCATCCGCAACGAAGAAGTCGACATACTTCGTCGAGCTGAAAAGGAGCGAGCGCTCGCTGCCAGATACATTTTTCATCACGAATCTGGTGTGAATAGTGTCCCCGATGACGATTGCCGTTTTATCGACACTGAGCTGGAACAGAATAGAATCCTTGACTTCTGACCAGATGGTAGGATTTATCTTGCTTGCAACCTTTGCCGCAGGTTTCTGCTGCTTCACGGTGCAGGATGCAATAAGGATAATAATAAAAGGGAGCAGGATAATAGCTTTTTTCATCCTCTCACCTGTGTAACAACATATATAATATCGGGGTTGTTCTCCGTCGAGTGAGCCCCGACATCATCGCCAGGGGCAAGTGCCACAAGACCTGACCGCATACCAACCGTCTGCGAGAGACCAAGTATCCTGAGGGATTTCATATTATCCTTTGGCGGAAAAGAGTGAAGCGGTTTCAATCTTTTTCCTCCTATTCTTTGGGTTTCCTATATATC
This sequence comes from candidate division Zixibacteria bacterium 4484_93, assembly GCA_002085385.1. Taxonomy (GTDB): domain Bacteria; phylum UBP14; class UBA6098; order 4484-93; family 4484-93; genus 4484-93. The sequence goes on along the minus strand of NATO01000061.1, from coordinate 4,155 downwards.
GAGCCGAGTGCGAGCTCGAGCACCGTAAGTATGAACGCTATCCAGAGGAAGGTTTTCCACAGCTCTTTCCCGAACCTTGCCTGAAGTATGAACTCGTCGATGTTCGACTCCGGGTCGATGAAAGTAAGGGGGAATTCTTTCTCTATTTGTTTCTTGTCGAGTTTCTCTGTATCCGATTCGTCAAACGGGACATTGACGGCGAACATATCGACAAGCGAATCTCCGGAGAAGATTGAATATATTCCGGGAGTCGATAGCGGTTTTATCTTCACTGCGATGTTCGAGCCGATGTATACCGGTTCGAGGTACTCCTGTTTGCCGCCTGGATGGGCGAGTGTCAGCCTGGAGCCGGCGGGGACGCCCTCGATTGTCCGTGTAATATATGTGCTGACTGTCTCTGGCTCCTCGAACCTTGCTATGTTCCCCGATAGATACTGTACGGAACGGTGGAGAAGTGGAACGAACAGAGCGCTTGTGGCAATATCACTCTCCTCACGAGAGCTCCCCGAGGTTATGATGAGTATCTTGCCTTCTCCTGCCTTGGACTCCAGTATAAGCGGGTCACCTGAGGAGAGCGAAGCGATTGTCCTGTAGCCCGAGTAGTTTCTCGCTCGAACATTCCAGTAAAAGTGAACCTCTGGCAGCTCTCCTATCTCCCTGAACGGCTCGAATATCGGATGCTCTATATCGAAGCTCGAGATGGTCAGGAAACCGGATGACGGCTTCTGTTTTTCAAACTCGAGAGCGACAAGCCTGTGGAAAAGAGATTCCTGGAAGAAGTCCATATCGGATTTATTGGAGGCGATAAACAGGAATCCACCACCTGATTCGACAAAGCTTGTCAGCCGTGAGATAAACTCGTCCGACAGTGTCGTTGCACCGGATACAAGCAGTACATCATAGTCGGTTAGAAGTTGCCCTGCGCTCCTCGAACTGTTTATCGCATCGACGGATATATACGATGTGTCTGCTCCTGTCGGGTTGAGTGCCAGCTTTGGGAAAAGATACTCGGATTCACTGTCCCCGACAACAAGAACCTTTATCCGCTCCGGTACCCGTAGGACAAAGAAATAGCGGTTGTCCATCATCAGGTTGTCCTCCTCCAGCTCGGCAAAGCCCGAATGGAACCCACCTGCGGGGGCACGGAAGGATAGATTGACGGAAGATTCGGAGCCGGCTGGCATCCTGTCGAAGCTCGCCTGAGATACCCGCCTCCCATCCACAGATAACGATGCCAGAACCCCGTTTCGACGCTTGCCAGAGTAGTTCCTCGCCAGAAGCTTGACTGTTGCTGGCTTGCCACGCTCGAGGATTGTGTGCGGGAATTCGAGGGTAACTATTCCTCTGTTATCATCTGTTTCTGCCTCGAACGGGATGGCGAATATCCTGATGCTTGGCTGTTTCTCTCTCAGCGGAACAAGCTTCCTCCAGCCGGATGCACGGTTATCCGTCAGGATGTATAGTTCCTTGTTCAATAGCTTTGACTCATCGGAAAGCGATAGCGCAAGCGAGATAGCGGATGCTATGTTTGTCCCGCCACCGGACAGTGAGAGAGTATCGAGCATCTCCTCTGCCATCCTGAAGTTGCGTGTCGGCTTCTCTGTTAGAAGGGTGGGCTCATCGTTGAACGCCATAATGGAGAGTTCATCGCCCGATGTCAGCATCGAGATTATATGCGATGCCTCCGCCTTCGCACGGGTGAAAAGCTCTATCCCGCCCGACTCCTGCCCCATACTGTAGGAGTTATCCATTGCTATTATCACATATGTCCTCTCGTGAGCTTTTGCAGAGCCGGACATCTCTCCGCGCCAGACGGGGCGAGCGAACGCCGCAACAATGAACAGAATTATAAGCATCCTGAGGATGAGGAGCAGTATCTGTTTGAGTCGCAGCCGCTTCATACGCTTGCGTTCCTTCTCCTGTATGAACCGAAGCGACGAGAAGTGGACAAACTTTAGCTTCTTCCTTGTGAGTAGATGTATCAGAAGCGGAATGAGACTTGCCACGAGAAGCGGCAGGAATATGCTGTTCAGAAAGCCGAGCATCTAATATAACCTCGAACGTTTATGGAGATACTCGAGAAGAGCAAGCGAGAAATCGGATGTTGTGAGCAGCGGTGTATAGTCTATCTGTATCTCCTCGCACTGGTATTTGATTGCGTTTGCGAATCGTAAGAAGTTAGCCTGATAATCCGTTCGTATAGCCCATGGCTGTGTCTGCAGGCGCTCACCCGTCTCCATATCCTCGAATATCGCATCACCGGGAAAATCGAAGAACCTCTCCTTCGGGTCAATTATGTGAAACAGCAGAACCTCGTTTTTGCGATATCGGAGCTGTTTTACTGCCCTGATTATCTCCTCCGGCTCCTCGAGCAGGTCGGAAATGAGGATGACAAGACTCCTTTTCTTTATTCCCCCGACAATGTCGGTTATCACATCCAGTATCCTTGTTTCGCCACCGGGAGTTACCGTCTGAAGTGTCTTCAGAATATTGAAGAGCTGAATCCTCGTGGAGGATGGGTGCAGGTTTTCCCGTATCGCATCGTCGTAGAGGATAAGCCCGACTGCATCCTGCTGCTTGTTCATAAGATACGACAGCGCCGCAGCGAGATATGCACCATATTCGAACTTCGTAACGGTATGGGATGAATAGTTCATCGATGCACTCTTGTCGAGGATGATATAGCATCTTGTGTTTGTTTCCTCCTCGAACTCCTTGACATAATATCTGTCGGATTTGGCATACAGTTTCCAGTCGATGAATCTGGGGGAGTCGCCGAAGTTGTATGGTCTGTGCTCGGCGAACTCGGCGGAGAAGCCGTGGTATGGGCTTTTGTGCAGTCCGACGATGAACCCCTCGACAACGAGCCTCGCTATAAGCTCCATATTTCCCAGCTTCGAGACAACATCCGGCTTAAGGAATTGTTTGTAGTCTTCTTTCCTCTTCACAGAAGCCTCCTCAGCCGGCCAAAGGCTTTGTCCTTCTCGTTTTGAGAAATCTTCGCCTTTGCAATTGCCCTCTCGAGTATCGCAATACTCTTATCATAGGTGTTCTTATCAACGGGGTAGGGATAGCCATCCTTTCCGCCGTGGGCGAACGAGAACCGAGCCGGGTCGGTCCAGTCGGGTGGGGTTCCCCAGACAAGCTCGGATAGAAGCGATAACGCTCGAATTGTCTTTGGCCCGACACCATGTCTGCCGAGCAGTTCCTCGAAGTTCGATGGTGGGTTCTCGTATGTCGAGACAAGAATGCGCCTTATCTTTGCTCGGCTGACATCCGAGGAGAAGATTGGGTGTCGCTCCGGCATATCCAGTGTCGCAAGCGATTTCAACTCTGATATCGTCTTATCAGGGTTCCATCCAGAGAGTCCGGTTATAACCCCCCTCGCCTTCTCGCTCTTGTGTGAGACAAGGTTCAATACCTGCTTCTCCCTTTTAACCGTTATTATCCCCCTGTGCGGCTCCGAGACAAAATCTGACAGGTCTTTCGATAGCCAGTGGTATCTCCTCGCATATCTTGTCGCCTCGTTCATTCCCTGCTGGACGACCGTCCATAGACCGTCCTTTGTGAATGCAAATGTATGCTGATATATCTGATAACCGTCCTGCACAGCGGATGAATCCACCTTTGCGGACATACGACTGGCGTAAATAAAATCATCGGGAGAGAAGCTGAATCTATCTGCAAATGAGCTTATCTCATCAGGTGTTTTCCGTGAATGTTTTCCCTTTCCGCCCGCGAAGAAGATACCATATTCATTCTCGAGTCCGGAGAAACCCTGCTTCAGAGCGGAGCAGACAGTGGTCGTTATACCGCTCGAGTGCCAGTCGAATCCGAGGATACATCCAAACGCCTGAAACCAGAACGGGTCGGATAATCTCTCGAGTAGTGTATCTCTTCCGAATTCCTCAATGATTACAATCCCTGTTGCCCTCGCCAGTTTCACCATTCGTTGGAAGAGCCAGGCTGGTGCCTTTCCGTTATGTAGCGGGAGATTTGCAATCCCTGTTCTCATTCCTTGATATCGGATAGGAGTTTATCTATGATGTCATCTGTTGTAATTCCCTCTGCCTCGGCGGAGAATGTTCTTATTAATCGGTGCCTCAGGACGGGCTTTGCGAGGAAGCGGATATCGTCGATATTCGGTGTCGGGCG
>NATO01000003.1 GCA_002085385.1 candidate division Zixibacteria bacterium 4484_93 | reverse complement strand
AAGGTGATTCAGAGTTTCATCGGTGAGGGTGGAACAGGGCTTCAGGTAACAGGGGCATCGAAGATTACATTCTCCGGCGCATCCACATGGACAGAGTCGGAGGAGGGAGAGATGGACTACCCCGGTCAGAGCAAGTTCCCGTCGCTCAATATGGAGCAGGAATCGCGGTTCAGGATAACAGGCACCATCGGCAGCAAGATATCGGTCACAGTGGACCAGGACAGCAAGCGGGATACGGAACTGCAAAACACGGTCAACATAAAATACACCGGCGAGGAGGACGACATCATCCAGAACCTCGAGGCTGGAAACACAACCATCGGGTTGCCAAATACAAGGTTCGTCGGATACTCCGAGCATGTTCAAGGGCTGTTCGGCATCAAGGGGCAGTTCCAGCTGGGCAACTGGGAGATAACCGCTATCGCAAGTCAGGAGAAGGGAACATCGGAGAAGGTTACGATAAACGCCGGTGCATCACAGAACACATTCACCATTGCAGACTATGAATATATTAAGCGGAAGTACTTTTTCATCGACGACCGCTTTATCCCGCCGTATTTCACAGGAGAGGATTCGCTCGTTTCCTTCGATGTGTATGTGGACGATAGGGACAACACAAACGACAACATTCTCGGTGCTCATCCGGGGTGGGCTGTGCTCGACCCGTTCTATCCCGATACGACCGATGAGCAGGATTCACACTACGGCAATTTCCATAAACTGGATGTAACAGACTATTACCTCAATGCGAGAACAGGGCAACTGACACTCGCCTATCCTGTGGATGAGTCTTACGCACTTGCTGTCTCGTATGTCGTGAAGACGGGAACGGACATCGATACGGTGGGCGGGACTTTGTCCGATGGGCGGCTTCTGCTGAAGCTCGTGAAGATGCCGGATAGAAACCCATCTATGCACTGCTGGAGATACGAGATGCGGAATATCTACTCGCTCCACGCAAGCAATATCGACCCGGATGGGCTGGAGATAAATATATACCGCGGTTCCATAACAGACAGTGTAGATGCACTCGGAGCAACGAAATACATCGAGATATTCGGGCTCGACCAACAGGATGAGAATATGACCCTTGTCCCCGACGGGAAAGTGGACAGGGTTTATGTCAACTACTCCGATGGCGAGCTGATATTCCCGGCGCTTCATCCGTTTGCACCTGAGGATATAGATACAGTTCTTGTTCCGTCGCTTGCACTGCTACCCGATACCGCCCAGGTGCCGGAGATTTACAACTCGAATAGTGAGACGGATATAAGGGAGAATACAAAATTCGTTATCTGGGTGAAGACATCGGCAAGAACGGATGTGTACAATCTTGGTAGGTTCAATATCATCGAGGGAAGTGAGGATATACGACTGAACGGCAGCAAGCTTGTCCGCGGGGTGGACTACACCATCGACTATTTCTCCGGGCAGGTAACATTCCTAAACCCTGAGGCAACAAATCCGAATGCTCAGGTTACAATAAACTTTGAGTATGAGCCTTTCTTTCAGCCAGAGGCAAAGAACCTGCTCGGGACACGGGTAGTTTATCGTTTTGGTGATAATGATGAAAACTGGTTCGGCTCGACTATTCTTTACAAATCCGAGGTGTCAGCGGAGGACAGACCACGGGTCGGGCGGGAGCCATCGAAAACAATCCTCACCGATTTAGATGTCTCCTACCAAAAGGAACTCCCGTTCCTGACATCGCTTGCAAACGCCATTCCACTCGTCTCGACAGAGGCGGAGAGTAAATTCGAGCTTTCGGCAGAGGCTGCTGAGTGCTTCTCCAACCCGAACTCGAAGAAAAAAGCATACCTCGACGATTTCGAGTCCGCAAAGGATATAGTGAGCCTCGATATCAGAAGAACGACCTGGACACTCGCATCTGCACCTCTGGGAAAAAGTCAAGATGAGAGGGGAAGGTTATGGTGGTATAACCCTTACGACAGGGTGCCGGTCATGCGGATAGCAATGGTGTTCTGTATGCCTCCGAGGATATTGGGCTGGATGGCTTGGCAGATGAAGATGAACCGGGATACAACTCATCGAGCAACCCCGACCCACACGGCGACGACTGGAGGTATGACTCTCCTTACGACTACTCGCATATAAACGGCACCGAGGGGAACCGAAACGACCCCGATGGCGGTAGACATCCTGACACGGAGGATATAAACCACGATGGATTTCTCGAGCGGTTTAACAATTATTTTGAGTTCGACATAGAACTCTCATCCAGCCATTTCGAGGTGCCAGGGACCAGAAGCACACAATCCGGGAACTACTGGAGACTATATCGGATACCGATACAGGATTCACTCTTCACATTTGTCGAGGATGGTAAGGTGTGGCATCGCGAGGAAATCGGAAATCCTGACTGGCAATATGTGAAGTTTGCAAGGCTCTGGGTCGATGGGGTCGAGGACACAAGTATTGTCTCCATCGCCTCGATTGAACTGGTGGGGAATAAGTGGCAAACGGAATCTGACTACCTCGATGTCTCGGTGAAAAACACACACGAGAACGCCGACTACATTCCTCCTCCGGGCATTCAGGGAAAAAGGGACCCGAGAACCGGACTGAGGGAGGCGGAGCAATCGCTTGTGCTATATTACAACGACCTGCCACCCTGCTCCACAGCAACGGCAGCCAAACAACTTCTGCAGACAGAGGATTACACATACTATCAGAGGCTACATATGTTCGTCTACTGGAACGGTGAAGGCGGCACATCACCTGTGCTCTTCCTGCGGATGGGAGCCGACCAGAACAACTACTATGAGTTCGGAGTGACGCTCTCACCTCTGTGGAACGAGAGCAACTTCATCGATGTGGACTTCGCTGAACTCACAGCATTCAAGAACGAGGCATATCTCTCACTCGATTCCGGAGTCAGCGTTGTCGATACGACAAAATATTTCGGGAATAAATATTTCCGGGTAAAGGGGCGACCATCTCTGACCAACATCCGCCGGTATACCCTTGGGGTCAAAAACCCGAATGAGCTTTATCCTATATCCGGCGAGATATGGGTGGATGAGCTGACACTTCGGGATGTCCGCAAGGAGCCGGGAGGTGCACAGAGAGCAGAGATAAAACTGAACCTCGCCGACATAGCGAACATCGCATCATCGGTGGAGAGAAAGGACTCGGAATTCCACAGCCTGCGTGAGAAAAAAGGGTCGGGCACCACGACGACATCCACCGGGGTGTCAGGGCAGCTATACCTCGACAGGTTCACACCGCGGAAACTGGGGATGTCGTTACCCTTTTCCGTTTCCTACAACAAGAGCTGGTCCACGCCGAGGCTTGTGCCAAGCTCCGATATAATCCTGCCCGACTCACTCAGAGCAAAACAGCAGACAATATCGCGCAGCTACGGGCTCAACACATCGCTCGGCTTCGATATCGACTCCCAGAACTGGCTCATCCAGGGGTTTGTCAACAGGCTCAGGAACTCGTTCTCATACAGAAATCAGCGCTCCACAGGCCCAACAACACCGCTCTCGCTATCGGAGAACACAAGTTTCCAGAATACATACGACGCCAGCCCGAAGAGTATTCACTTTATAAAACCGCTCGGCTTTCTATCAAGATTTCTGCAAAAGGAGCCTGCCGCAGAAGATACAACAGCTGATACCACGAAAACAGAGGAACAGGAAATACCAGGACTACCGAAGGGTTACCCAACGCCTGGAAGCGACACAACAAAGGGTATATGGAACATAAAACTGTATTATCTCCCGAAGAGCATCAGGTTCGACACACAGATAACAGGCTCACGCTCAAGAACCATCGATCAGTATAAAAACGACCGAACGACGGTAAACAGAACGCTCAGCCACACCTTCACGCTCGGCTATCAACCGCTCGACCCACTGACGACAAATCTTAACCTGAACATAAAGCGGGACATACGTTTCCCCTCGTCCATTTACATCCGCAAGGATAAGATGCAGATAGGTGCACCCTTGAGCAGAAGCCTAACCACACAGACATCTCTGTCACCGAAGCCTATATTTATCCTGACACATAACTACAATTTTAGCACGAATTACTCCGAGAATACCGACCCACAGAGGAACCAGGGGTATTTCGGCTCCGTTTCCCTATCGCGAACCGTGAGGGGAAACTGGACAGTGGACCTGAAAAAGATACCGGGAATAAAGAAAAAAGGCTCAGAAGAAGGTGGCGTTTCTCTTTCGAGGGTGTTGCAGGAGAGTGTAGGAAGGATTGACCCTGTGAAGCTGTCCGGGTCTCACGAGGAAAGCGTATCCAAGCCGGCACTCCTGTCAAGGCCGGTTATCTTCTTCCAGCTCGGCTGGACAACAACACCCGGGGTCAACTCGACCAAACCGACAGGCTCATACACAACGGTGAGAGACCAAAAAACCACCACCGACAATATCTCCGCTAACACGAGGGTAAAGCTTTTCTGGAACTTTAACCTCGACAACATCGGGACATCCTGGCGTAGAACAAAGACCCGCTCATCCACCTCGACAGAAGACCAGACACTCGTTCTGCCGGATGCAAGGATGTCCTGGTCGGGGCTATCCAAGATAGCCTTTGTTAAGAAATATGCGAAGAGCACAACATTCTCCTCATCCTACAAACGCACCTTAACCAAAGGGCTCCAGAATGATGTGCCATCCCATAAAACAGAAACAAATGATTTTGCTCCACTTATATCAGTGAGCGTTGCATGGAAGAACAATATTCAGACAAAGTTCGACCATACGAGGAAATACTCACGGGATGAGAACATAGGTGCTGCATCCCCAATCTTCAGGAGCACATCCGAAAAGAGCTACTCATTCAACGCGAGCTACTCGTTCTCTGCCCCACAGGGGATAAAACTGCCGCTTATAAAAACCATCCGCTTCGACAACACACTGACAACATCTTTAACCTTCACGCTCACGAGAAGCAGCTCGAAGAACGGCTCACTTCTCGGTGGAGAGGCGAGAGTCGACAACGATACAAAGGAATGGAGTCTTACCCCGAAGCTGACATATCGCTTCTCGAGGAACCTCGATGGTGCTCTGGAAGGGAAATTCACGAACAGAGAGAATATGCTCATCAAATCGACACAGAAGACACGGGAAATCTCCATCTGGGTGGAACTCAAATTCTAAGGAGATAGGAAATATGAAAGAGAATAGCTGCAAAAAGAGCAGGCAGATTATCGAGATAAGCCAGCTGTTTTCACTCAAATATTCGCTGCCTGTGCTGCTCGAGAAGATAACAGAGAGGACCTGCGAGGTGTTCGCGGCGGAGCGCTCGAGCATATTCGTCGTCGATAGGAAGAAGCAGTCGCTGTGGACAATCGCCGCAACCGGGGTCGAAATCCTGAACCTTCCGATAGATGAGGGGGTTGTCGGCTATGTGGCAACAACAGGAGAAGAGCTTTTCATCCCCGATGCACACAGCGACAGCAGATTCTCACCAAAAATGGACAGGATAACCGGATTCCACACGAAAAATATCGTTGCACTTCCACTCTCCGACCCGCAGAAAAGACTGATAGGCGTGTTAGAGCTTCTGAATGTCCACGAGAAGGAGATAGGAGAAGAGCAGTTCGAGCTCTTAAGGATTGTTGCAGGGGAGATAGCCGTTGCACTCTCGAACGCCCTTCTGTTCGAACAACTAAAGAGAAGCCTGAACAGCTTTATTATGACACTCGCTCTGACAATCGACGAACGACACCCGTTCTCAAGAGGACATACAAAGAGGGTGGCAGAATATTCTATAGGAATAGCAAAGGAGATGGGACTTTCCGATGAGAGAATCGAAAAGATAAGGATAGCCGCCATCCTCCATGACTACGGGAAGATAGCTATCCCCGATTCCATATTGAAGAAAGCAGGAAGCCTGACCCCCGAGGAATACGAGATAATGAAGACACACTCGCAGTTCACATACGATATCCTCAAGAATGTCGAGCTGCCCGAGGGATGCGAGGATGTGGTAAGGATTGCCTCGCTTCACCACGAGAGAATCGATGGAAGCGGATACCCGTATGGTTTATCCGATGACCAGATACCACTCGAGGCACAGATAATCGGAATTGCAGATGAGTTCGACGCAGCAACAACAATTCGGGAATACAGTGGAGCAAAATCGTTCAAGACAGCAAAAAAGGAGATAGAAGCACAAAGAGGGGAAAAATTCTCCGAAGAGGTAACAGATGCCTTCATCCGATACTTCAAAAAATACCTGAAAGACAGATGAATATAGGACAAAGACTGCTCAAAATTTACAAGCGTCTCCTCGACTATTTTGGCACACAGAACTGGTGGCCAGGAGAGACGGAAGAGGAAATCATAATAGGGGCAATCCTCACACAGAATACCAACTGGAGAAATGTCGAAAAAGCAATAAGCAATCTGAAGAACAATGGAGTTTTATCGATAAGGGAAATAGATAAAACCGATATATCCACTATTGCAGAACTAATAAAACCATCAGGATATTTCAACCAGAAGGCAAAAAAATTGAAGAAACTCTCAAGTTTTCTGATGGAGCATTACGATGGCGATATGGATAAGCTCAAATCTGTTTCGACAGAGAGGCTGCGGAGTGAATTGCTGTCCATAAACGGGATAGGAGCGGAGACCGCAGACAGTATTCTGCTTTACGCTCTTGAAAGGCCTGTATTCGTCGTGGATGCGTACAGCTTCCGGCTTGCTATCCGGCACAATCTCATCTGGGAGGATGCCACATACGAAGAGCTTCAGGAACTGTTCACACAAAACCTGCCCAGGGATAGCTCGCTATACAACGAATATCATGCACTGATTGTTCAGCTTGGCAAGAGCTTCTGCAAGAGGAAAAATCCTATATGCAGCAGCTGCCCATTAAATTTTGATTTGCATTGACACACAAAAAGGGTTATAATGGAGGTTCACATTTAATTAAGGAGAGAAAAATGGACGGGATTACTGACATCTACGCAAGGGAAATCCTGGATTCGCGAGGGAACCCGACAGTCGCTGTCGATGTGCTTCTCGAGGATGGAACGGTCGGTAGTGCTGCTGTTCCATCGGGAACATCGACAGGTGTGCATGAGGCAGTGGAGCTTCGGGACAACGACCTATCACGCTATAAAGGCAAGGGTGTTCTGAAGGTGGTCGAGAATGTCAATGAGATTATAGCCGACAACATCATCGGGCTCGAGGCTTGCAACCAGCCGGAGGTCGACCGCGTGATGATAGAACTGGATGGAACGGAGAACAAGGGGAAACTCGGGGCAAATGCGATTCTCGGCGTCTCGATGGCTGTTGCCCGCGCCGCATCAAATTTCCTCGAGATGCCACTATATATGTATCTGGGTGGAACAACGGCAAGAACGCTTCCCATACCATTTCTGAACCTGATAAACGGTGGGAAACACGCCGGAAGAAAACTCGATATCCAGGAATTTATGATAGCACCGGTAAAAGCAGGTAGTTTCCGGGAGGCAATGAGATGGACATCAGAGATTTTCCACACAATAAAATCAATTCTGAAGAAAGATGGATACCGAACAATCGTCGGCGATGAGGGAGGATTCGCACCAGACTTAAAAGAGAATAAGGATGCAATCGAATATATTCTCAAGGGAGTAGAAGAAGCAGGATACAGACCCGGTGAGGATGTGTTCATTGCAATCGATGCAGCAGCCTCAAACTTCTATGATGAAAAGAAGAAACTCTATCGATTTGAGGGGAAGACGCTCACATCGGATGAGATGGTTGAATACTACAAGCAGATTGTCTCGAAATACCCTATTATCTTGATTGAGGATGGGCTTGCAGAGGATGACTGGGACGGCTGGAAGATTCTCACGGATGCACTTGGCAAAAATGTCCAGTTGGTCGGTGATGATATTTTCGTTACCAACCTTAAGAGGATAAAGGAGGGGGTGGCTCGTGGTGTTGCCAATTCGGTCCTCATCAAGCCAAACCAGATAGGAACGGTGACAGAAACGATAGAGGCGACAACCTGGGCACTCAGGAAGGGTTATAATGCGATGGTCTCGCACCGCTCTGGTGAGACATCGGACACATTTATCGCCGACCTTGCCGTCGCACTCGGCACCGGGCAGATAAAGAGCGGCTCGGTCTCGAGGAGCGAGAGGCTCGCCAAGTATAACAGACTTATGGAGATAGAAGATGAGCTCGACGAAAATGCGATATTCCCCGACTATCGTGAACTCTTCAAAAGATAGAAATGCGGAAAAGATATTACAATAAACGCTATCTACGGGTCGACCCGAAGAGGCTCGATTTCATCAAAAAGAGGAAAAGAACACTCATAATCGCCGGGATAGTCGCAGCTGTTCTTGTCCTGCTCTTTGCCGGCAACTATGGAGTATGGGGCATCATAAAGACACAAATGTTCGTTGCTCGACTTAATCGGCAGATAGAAAAAGAGGAAGCGAAGGTTGATTCCCTGACACGGGAGATTCGGCTCCTGAAAACCGATTCGACATACATCGAGAAGGTGGCTCGAGAGGAGTTCAATATGGCAGGTGAGAACGAGAAGCTGTTTATATTTCAGGAGAAGAGATGAAAAAGGGAAGTATAAAATCGTCGTTCAAGAACAGTTTTCTTACCGGTCTGCTCGTCACGGCACCGATTGTGATAACCGTTTTTGTCTTCTATGTTGCCTTTGTGAAGCTCGACAGCGTTCTCGGCGGTTTTCTGGCAAACTATGTTACCCTTCCCGGAGGAAAGCCAATACCAGGCATCGGGCTTGTAGCACTGCTCGCCATAATCACAGCATTTGGTGCTATCACAAGAAGCTACGCCGGTAAATTCTTCGTGAAAACAATAGATACACTCTTTAGAAGCATACCACTCGTCAGGGTACTATACAATTCCATCAAGCAAGCAGGAAATATCATTGCCTCAAACAAACTCGTCTTCAAGAAAGTCCTCCTGGTCGATATGACCGAGACAGGGGTAAAGGGACTGGCATTCCTGACAAGCGATTCAACCCTCAAGACCATCGATGATAGGAGGTACATCTCGGTATTTTTCCCGTCTGCTCCTACACCGACAACAGGGTTTATGCTCTTTGTCCCGGAGGAGAGAACAGTCGAGATAGACATCGATATAGAGTCTGCCCTGAAGATGGTTGTATCCGGTGGTATGCTGCGTCCGGAAAACTTTACCCTCGAGGGGAAGAAAGTAAGCTATGAAACAGTTGACGATTGAGGACATTGAGAGCAACCCGGAAATCCGGGCGCTTATAATCCAAGCGGATAAGGTGTTAGAGAAACTCGGCTACACCGAGCATGGGATAAGGCATGCGAAGCTCGTTTCCAGAGGAGCCGGGCAGATACTCACCGACCTCGGATACCCACCGAGAACAGTGGAACTCGCACGCATTGCCGGGTTCCTACACGACATTGGGAATGTCATCCACAGGGATTTCCACGCACAGTCATCAGCACTCATTTCCTTCTGGATGCTACAAAAGATGGGAATGCCTATGGCGGAGATAAACCCCATAATATCTGCCATCGGGAACCATCACGAGGAAAACGGACTCCCGGTAAATGAGATAGCCGCCGCTGTTATACTTGCCGATAAATCGGATGTCCATATGTCGAGGGTGAGAAACCCCAATATGATAAAATTCGACATACACGATAGGGTCAACTACGCAGCCAGAAGAAGTGGGGTCCATGTGGACAGACTTGCAGGGGTCATCCAGATGGAGATAGAAATAGACACAAGTGTCTCGAGTGTGATGGAGTATTTCGAGATATTCCTCTCGCGAATGGTTATCTCGAGGAAAGCAGCAAAGGCACTCGGAACAAAGTTTGAACTGATTATAAACAACTTTACACTGAGCTGAAACCGATGGATAGGAAACTAACCTACCGGGAATCGGGGGTCGATATAAAGGCTGCCGATTCCATCAAAAAGAGAATAGGAGAACTGGTCAAAGGGACATTCACCAACTCGACCATATCGGAGTTCGGTCTGTTCGGTGGGATATATCAGCTACCATCGGGTAAAGGAAGAACAGTCATCGCATCGACCGATGGGGTCGGAACAAAGCTGTTCGTTGCCCAAAGGATGAAGAGGTTCGACACGGTCGGAGTGGATATTGTCAACCATTGCATAAACGATATAATTGTCCACGGTGCCGAGCCACTGTTTTTCCTCGACTACCTCGGAATACACTCTCCAGAGGAATTCGTTGTCGACATTGTGAAAGGGTTGTGCTCCGCCTGCAAAAAGGCAGGTATTCCGCTTATCGGCGGTGAGACAGCCGTTATGCCTGAGATGTATTCTGAAGGGAAATTCGACCTCGTCGGAACAATAGTGGGTATCCTGCGAGAAAAAGATATTATAACAGGAAAGAGTATAAAGCCGGGCGACATAATAATCGGACTACCCTCCTCAGGACTCCACACAAACGGATATACTCTCGCCAGGAAAGCTCTCTTCGAGAAAGGAAAAATGAAGATAGACGATACACTCCCCTCTCTTGAAAAGAGCATCGGAGAGGAACTCTTGACACCGCATACCTCTTACCTGAAACCTGTTCAGAAGGCAAAACAAAGATGCAAAATCCACGGAATGGCTCATATAACAGGTGGCGGAATAAAGGGGAACCTCGTTCGCATCCTGCCTGAGGGAACATCAGCCGTGATTTACAGAAAAAACTGGCGGGTGCCAACGATATTCAATATTATACAGAAAACCGGAGGCATCGACACAGAGGAGATGTATAATGTTTTTAATATGGGGATAGGGTATCTGTTCATCGTTCCACCACAGGAATTCGATAAGCTGAAACTCTCCATTGCATCCGCCGGACTCAAGGGAATAGTTATTGGAAAGATAATATCAGGGGAAAGGGATGTCGACTTCGAGTAAGAACCTTCCCCTCACACTTATCGCATCGATTCTCTTTGCAATCGCCTTTTTACCTCTCGGTACAGGATTTCTGGCATACTTTACCATCGTGCCTCTGTTCTTTTTGCTCGAAAAAGTGACCCTAACAGATGCAATTTTTTATGGGTATCTATTCGGGCTTTTATCCAATATCTTCTCGCTATTCTGGATTGCCAATGCGACCCTTCCGGGTATGGTTGGTGCTGTGCTTATACTCGCTCTATACAACATTATCTTCTTTGTTTTATACTGGCTCATACGGAGGAAATCCCTCACCTGGGCAGTTGTCGGCTCGCCATTCCTGTGGGTTGCTGTGGAGTGGATACGTTCCCACGGGACACTGGGCTTCCCCTGGCTGAACCTGTCCCACACACAGGCGAGCTATCCTGTTATCATACAGTTCGCCGAGTTCACAGGAGAGATGGGGATATCGTTCTGGCTGGTGCTCGTGAATATCGGGTTTTATCTGCTCTTGAAGTGGAAATTCAAGCGGAAAAGTATTGTCATTCTCGCATCGCTCATACTCCTCTTTGCAGTGCCAATAGCCTGGGGAATCCACAGACTACACAAAAATCCGCCAGAGGATACAGGGTTCAGGGTGGCACTCCTGCAGGGGAATGTCGACCCGTACCTCAAATGGACAAAGAGCTTCCAGAAGGAGAATTTCAGGCTCTACTATTCTATGATACAGGAAGCAGCAGAGAAAAAAGCCGATTTTATAATCCTCCCGGAGACAGCAACGGCAAGCTACTTGACCCACACAAGATACGAACTCAGAGAATATAGACAACTGGTGGATTCTATCGGAATACCAGTCCTATTCGGCTCGTTAGACTTCAGGGATACGGATAGAAGGCGATATTACAACGCCGCATTCCTTATGCACCCGACCAGACGCACACTCGACAGATACTACAAAATCCAGCTTGTCCCGTTCAGTGAGAAGACACCACTTGCCGACAGTTTCCCTTTTCTGTATGATATAGATTTCGGGCAGGGGAATTTCTCGTCGGGAACAGAAAAGACAATATTTCGCGTCGATGGATACCGTTTTGCAACCCTCATCTGCTTTGAAGCGATGTTCCCTGAACTCGTGCGCAAATTCGTAGTAAAGAAGATAGACTTCATCGTCAACATCACCAACGACGGTTGGTTCGGGAATACACCGGGACCGTATCAGCATCTCTTTGCCTGTCTACTGCGAGCCGTCGAGACGAGGAGACCAATCATCAGATGCGCAAACACGGGCGTATCCGCTGTCATAGACCCTATGGGCAGGATAACATCGCGCACAAAATACAATGAAAAGACCATCCTCTTTGCCAATGTGCCACAGAAACTCAAAACAACATTTTACACACGATACGGGGACATCACAGGGAAACTTTCCCTATCGATAACCGGTGCATTGAGCATTATATTTCTTATTCTTGCGAGGGTATGAAGAGAGAGGAGAAAATTGTTGGGAAGCTGGCGAGCTTTCTGCCGGAGACGGTGGCATCCGCAATTATAAGCAACCCCGATGATTTTTACATTCTCGGTGAGAGGCGAGAAGTAACAGTACTTTTCGCCGACATCACAGGGTTTGTGAGCATATCCGAGAAATCCGACCCGGAGGAGCTATTCATCCTCATCAATACATACTTCAAAAGGTTCATCGACGCTATAAAGCGATATGACGGAACAATCGACAAGTTCCTCGGTGATGCACTGCTTGTGCTATTTGGTGCTTCGAGGGCACACCCCGACGACCCGATGCGTGCAGTCATCTGTGCAGGCGAGATTCTCAAAGCGGTCGAGGATGTCAACTCTCACCCGCCAAAGCTCCATTTCAGATTGCCGAGGATATCGGTGAGTATCGGAATCGCAACAGGCAAGGTCGTATCGGGGCTTGTCGGAGACGACACCCACAGGGAATACACTGTCATCGGGGATACGGTGAACCTCGCATCGAGACTCGAGACCCTTGCGTCACCGGGAGAGATACTTGTAAGCGAAGAGACATTCATAGCAACGAACGACAATATCCTTTATGAAAGTCTGCCCCCACAGAAAATCAGAGGGAAAAGGAAGAAACAAAGGGTCTACCGGTTCATCTCGGAGAGAATGGAGAAAGAAGAGCTAGCAACCGATGTTCCATTCGGACTCAAAAAAACAGAAACAGAGATAATCGAGACAATCGAGAAAGGGGTTCCTGTTGCCATCCTCGGTGAGACAGGAACGGGCAAGAGTCTGCTCGTAAGAGGGATAAAGGATAAACTCTTGCGGAGTGGCTACTCCCCTATCCTCGTCGAGACACCATCATGGGGGAAAAACCTATATCTCTTCCTTGCAGGGAAAATCTTGCCAAAGAAGGGGATACGCTCACTCGCCGGAGTCAAAAAGAACCTGCTCCCACTCCTGAATCCACTTATCTTGACCAGTTTCCCCGGCGAGGAAAACTTTGAATCGATTCTACCGGAGGAGAGAGAAAGGCTCACATTCGAGATTATAGATGAGATATTCAGGAGGCTTGCTCGGAGAAACAGGTCTGCTCTCATTGTGGAGAACAGCTCCAACCTCGACAGAGCATCAACTATCCTTTTGCGAAGGATATCGAAGACCCCCTGCCCTATTCTCATCACAGCGACGGAGAAAACAGCTCCCGTGGAAAGATGCGCTACCTTCCGCCTGCGAAATTTCAGCCTCTCGAAGACAAAAAGCTTTATAAGGTATATCCTCTGTGTTCCGCGGGTCGGGAAGAGGCTCGCAGGTTTTGTTCACAAAGAGACACACGGAAACCCTGGGCATATAAAAGAGATGCTCTCCTTCCTGATAGATAAGGGCGTGCTGAGAATATCCGGTGGAAAGGCAGAGCTTCAGTCTGTTCCAGATGACCTGCCGGATGGAATGGCGGGACTCGTCATCTCGAGGGTTGACCGGCTTGACCCGGGCTCTCGAGCGGTGTTGAAATCCGCTGCGGTCGCGGGAGAGCAGTTCACACGCCCGGTTATACGCTTCCTCTCAAGGGAAAAGGGGTGCTCTTTCTATCTTACAAAACTCGAAAAGAGCGGGTTGATAAGGCGGATAAACGGAGGGTTTGCCTTCACAACAAACACAATAAAGGAGGCGGTCTATTCCTCGATACTCGAGAGCCAGAGAATAGTCGCCCACAGGATGGTGGCGGCATTCCTCGAGGCAAACGACAGGGATAAACTCGAAGCAATCGCCTTTCAATATAACGCTGGCAAGAACTACCAAAAGGCATTCTCATTCTTCTACCTTGCAGGGAAGAAATACTCTTCTATCTCCGCAACCCGTGAGGCGCTCTACTACTATGAGAACGCCTACCAGGCATGGAGGAAAACAAAAGGCAAGGAAAAAGATGGAATCGAACTTCTCCTCTCGATGAGCAAGATGCACTGGATACTGGGTGAACTGGAGGAAATGCTGCATCTCGGAGAGCTTGCACTCGCCTTAGCAAAGAGATGCGGAATGCAGGAATCTATTGCAAACGCTCTTTCTGCCATCGGACTTGCATACGACGAGATGGGAAAATTCGAGCAGGCAACCCTGTATCACAGGAAGGCAGAAGATATCTACCGCCAGCTCCAGCAGTTCCCGAGGATAATAGATGCTCTGAACAACCTGGGTATCACGGCACTGGATGCGGGCAATACAGTGCTTGCAGAGAAAAAGTTCACCGAGGCTCTGAAACTTGCACAGGAAAGAAAGCTGATAGAGGCATCCCTGGCGGATGTCTACGCAAGCCTCGGATACCTCCTTTTCAGCCGTGGAAAGCTATCGGAGGCTGTTGAATACTACAAAAAGGCGGAAAAAATTGACGAGCAGTTCGGGAACATCAGAGGACAGGCAATAAACGGGATAAACATTGCCAACATTCTGATGGAAAAAGGGGAATATTCATCCGAGGAGGAATATCTCACCCGTGCACTCGATATATTCACCAAGATAAGCGACATTCGCGGAATGCTTCTGGCGATGAACAACTTGGGCGAACTGAAACGCGTCACAGGGGACATAAACTCTGCCTGGAAGCTACACAGAAGGGCAAAGAGACTCGCTCTTGCCCATAATGACCCGGAAGCTCTAACCGATGCACTGAGAAATATGGGGCTTGATAAACTGGATATCGGGGATACCAGAAATGCAAGAAGATATATATACCGTTCTCTCACACTTGCCAGAGAGAATATAGACAAAAGCGGCGAACTGGAGGCAGAAATTGCTCGACTCTCTTATATAGTGAAAGTCGGAAGAGGTAACAGAGGTTCCTGTCTCCGCAGGATAGAACAGCTCTCAGCAGAAACAGGGAATCGATTTGCCGTGGAAAGGGCTCGGGCTATTCTTCAAGAAGCGCCTGTTTGATATACATCAAGAGCGCCTCTTCACCCTGAGCACCAATAAACTCAGCCTTATCATTTATAACCGTCTTCGGAACACTTGCAACCTGATATTCCCTCGAAAGTGCAGGGAATTCTGTCGCCTCAATCATATCCGCCCTGATGTTATCAGCAGCTATCGCAAATTTATGAGCAGCCCTGACAGCAGACGGACAGTATGGGCAGTTCGGCGTCACAAACACCTGCAAATGAATCGGTTTATTATCCAGACCCTCCAAATCAGAGGAAATCTCCTCGGAAAGCAGAGTGGAACCCCTCCCTATATCCTCGATGTCCTCCAAAAGCGAGATGAACTCATAGCCAGCCGGTATCCCGAAGAATCTCACACCAGAATCCTTACCCTGCTCATCAAGTAGAACGATTGCTGGCACCTTGTCTATTCCATATTTATCCGCTATCTCCTTATCCTCGACGAGATTGTGAACCTCAACCTCAAGATTGTCCGATAGATTGGCAACCTCATTCAAAAGGACCTCTTCCTGCCCGCAGTAATCACAACCAAGTGTTCTTGTGAAGAGCAAAATCTTGACCTTCCCGGGAACGGCATCAAGCCTCCTCTTGACCTCTTGTGCATCCTGCTTGCTCAAAAACCCCATTCTTCTTCCTCCTTTGCAAAAAATCGACCATCATTATAAACAGTTTGGAGGAAAAGTCAAACTTATTCAAATTTAAGTTCTCGGGTCATAAGGTCGTGGACACTTTTCTCCGGCGATTTCCCCTCGTATATAACCCTGTGAACCTCGCTCGATATCGGCATCTCAATACCGAGGGCGGATGCGAGTTTAACCACCGCCTTGACCGTTTCGACCCCCTCTGCGACCTGTCCACCAAGAGAGAGGGTATCGGCTGTTTTCCCCTCGGCAAACATAAGCCCTGCCCGGAAATTTCTGCTGGTTCTGCTTGTGGCGGTCAGAACAAGGTCACCCAGTCCTGATATCCCATAAACCGTTTGCCGGCTACCACCCCTCGCCTCGACCAGTCGAGCCATCTCTGCAAGACCACGAACAATCAGGGCTGCACGGGTGTTCTCACCGAATCCAAGCCCCTCAGACACGCCGGCGGCAACCGCAATAACATTCTTCAATGCACCACAGAGCTCGACGCCAGTTATATCCCCCGACGCATAAACCCGAAGATGCTCATCAGATATGGTATCACGGATGAAAAGAGCCGAATCTACCCTATTCGACGCAAGCACAAGAACAGTTGGCTTGCCCAATGCAACTTCACGGGCAAAACTTGGGCCAGAAAGAGCAGACAGGGAAACATCCCCCAGAATATTCCTCAATATCTCTGTCGGGAGAAGAAGAGTCTCTCGCTCCATTCCCTTGGCAAGACTTACGAAAAATTTCCCCCTTAAATCGGCAGAAACAAGCTCGAAAGCGGAGCGGATAAACTGGGTAGGTATGGCAACAAAGATTACCTTATTTCTCGAGATAATCTCGTTTATATCAGAAGAAAATTTTATACTCTCCGGCAGGATAATTCCCGGAAGAAAAAGACTATTTTCACGACTGGCTCTGAGGATTTTAAGGAGTTCTTTCTCCATTACCCAGAGGTCAACCGCTATACCACATCTCGCAAGATGGCAGGAAAACGCAGTCCCCCAGCTTCCAGCACCTATAACTGCTGCCCTATCGAGCATCTGTCCTCTCCTTGAAAAAGCGATAATTTTTCTCTATTGCAGGGTTTCCCGGGTCGAGGGAAATAGCACGCTCATACTCCGCTCCGGCAAGCTCATATTTTCTCTCGAAAAAATATATCCCAGCGAGGTTATTGTGGAGGATAGCGTTATTTGGGAAGAGGGAAATAGCAATCACCAGCAGGCTTTCCGCCTTTGCATAATCCCCTGCCTTCTGATATAAAAGGGCGGCATTGGAGAGAAAGGCAATAGAATCGGGAAATTCCGCCGCAAGTGATTCGTAAAGCCTGGCTGCATCCAGAAAATCCCTATTCCTCTCATAAAGCTCTGCCATACCACGAATATCACCCTTCTCCCAGAGAGAAAACATCTTCAGCTTATCATCGAGGCCTGTGTCAAACGGGAGATAAAGCTTTGCCTTCTTGTAGCAACCATAGGCGGACGCTGTATCACCGTTCTGGACAAACAAAGCGCCCAGATTTGACCAGGCTTGCCCGTATGTAGAGTCACAGTCGATGGCACGCTCAAAGAAATCCCCAGCAGATGCGGTATCGCCCATAACAAGACGAACCGCACCAAGATTTGTCAACGCTTCAACAAGATTCTCCTTTACCTC
This sequence comes from candidate division Zixibacteria bacterium 4484_93, assembly GCA_002085385.1. Lineage (GTDB taxonomy): Bacteria > UBP14 > UBA6098 > 4484-93 > 4484-93 > 4484-93. The sequence goes on along the minus strand of NATO01000003.1, from coordinate 4,284 downwards.
GAGCGCAGACTCGAACCGCTCCTCTGCCAACTCGTATTCCCCGCGATAAAAATGAAGAATCCCCCAATTGTCATAACTGGAGGCAAGGTCACGCTCAAAATAAGAGGAAAAAGTGAACCAGGAAATGGGGACAACAAATAGAATAGCAAGGATGAGCGGAAAGATTTTCCGCAATCGAGGAGAGAACTCATCGAGGGAACAGGCAGCAAGAACTATCATCGCTCCCGACGCCCCTATCCGAAAGCGGGAAACAACAAAGAACGGAAGAAGTGAGATAAAATATATTATGACAAAACCTGGAATAAGCCAATTCCTCTTTCTGATAAACAGATAAAGCCCATATATTACAAGCGGGGATATCCAGAAGAAAAACGGATTATACAAAAGCAGAGGGAAAATCCTCCCGGCAAGGTAGAAATTTTCCACCTGCGGAACCTCATAAACAGACCAGAAGAGAGTAAGCTTTCTCAAAAGAAGGTAGAAAAATTTTCTCGGATTATCGATGATAAAGTGCAGTGCTTTCTTTGCCCAGAAGGAAGATGCCTCGGAGTATGTAAGCTTGTGTCCCAAGATATATTCTGCTGTCTTCTTCCCAACAAGGTCGTCACCGAGGGAAAGACCTGGTGGCTGACTATACCTACCCGTCGCAGCGGGGTTGTTGCCAATGAATAGATTTATACCAGCATTCGATGTCAAAAGCAGCCTCTCGCCATTTGCAATATTCCCAATAATGACAGGAGAGATAACGAGAAGTGCAGGAAGGACAAAAGCAACAGCATACCTACGAAGTTTGCGCCTCGTGAGAAGATACAGAAAAATAGCAATCACGAAAAGAGCCACATTCCCACGAAGCAGAAGCGACAACCCAGCTGATATACCGGCGAAGAGAAAACACCAGAAAGAGCTTTTCTTGAACCCGATGAAAAGAAAAAACAGCATAATGAGGTTTGTCAGATTGAACAGGGCATCTGGCAAGAGGAGCGAACAGTAGAACAGCGATGGAGCATAAAGCGAAGCAAATATCCCGGCAAGATATGGAATCCATAACCTCTTTGTCAGCTCATCCACCATAAGAAAAACAAGCACAGGGACAAGAGATGTAAGAAGTATCTGGAAGAATAGGACAGACCAGTCGCCGAAAAGCCCCGATGCGCCGGCAACGAAGAATGTGTAAAGCGGACTCACTGGAAACACAGGATGAGAACCAGACAATATGCTTCTGGAGAGTAGCCGATACAGGCTCGAATCGGAGAGGAAATTGGCATAGAACCCTTTAAGGTGAAAAAGGCAAAAAAATCTTACGGCAAACGAGAAGATGTAAAGGAAAATGACAAAACCGAGTTTCTTCCTGCTCATCTTGAAAAAAATATCCCGAAGTTGTGCAAAAGTCAAGGCAATTTGTGCTACCTCATATTTAATATTGGTTGACAAACTTTATTCTTTTTATAATTTGATAGAATATTTTCCGAGAAAGGAGACCAATGAAGGTTGATTTGGAGAGGATAAAAAGTATCCTTGCCAGATTTGATGGCAGGCATATCGCCATCCTCGGCGATGTGATGCTCGACGAATATATCTGGGGAGGTGTCAACAGAATCTCTCCAGAGGCGCCTGTCCCTGTTGTGGAGGTTCATCGGGAGGAGGCGACTCTCGGAGGAGCCGCAAATGTAGCGCACAATATAAAGGAACTGGGAGGCATCCCGCATCTTATCGGCGTTGTAGGGAACGACAAGAACGGTGAGAGCGTGAAAGAGTTGCTCACACAGCAAGAAATAGACACGCGGTTTATCGCCCTCGATGCATCGAGGCTTACTACAACGAAGACCCGTGTCATAGGGCAGAGCCAGCAGGTCGTCAGGATAGACAGGGAAACAACGGAAAACATAAGCAAAAAGATGACCCAAACGCTCCTCTCCCACATACGGGTAGTTATAAACGAAGGGGCACAGGCGGTCATTATCTCCGACTATGGCAAGGGGACAATTACCAGAGAACTGCTCTCCCTGGCACTCAAGCTGGCTCGGGAAACGGGAATATTGATTGCTGTCGACCCGAAGGAAAACCATTTCCAACTGTATCACGGGATAACTGTCATAACCCCCAACAAACACGAGGCAGAGAAGGCAATCGGGTTCGAGATAACAGATGAGACTACCTTAGAATCAGCCGGAAAGAAGCTACTCGATATGCTATCATCGAAGATTGTGCTTATCACTCTCGGAGAGAATGGAATGGCAATATTCGAGCCGAACAGCCGTATGAAAAAGGTTCCCACATTCGCCAGAGAGGTCTACGATGTCACCGGAGCAGGCGACACCGTTGTTTCAGCATACACACTCGCTCTCGCCTCGGGGGCAAGCGCATACGAGGGATGCTTTGATATACTGCACATCGGGCATATAAGATTGCTCGAATGGGCAAAAGCAGCTGGAGATAAACTTGTCGTCGGGCTGAACTCCGACAGCTCAACACGAAGGCTTAAGGGGAACGGACATCCAATCCTACCACAGGATGAGAGAGCAGAAATCCTCTCATCGCTCGCCTGTGTGGATTATGTCATCATCTTCGAGGAGGATACACCGCAAAATCTCATAAACGAGATTATTCCCGACATACTCGTCAAGGGAGGAGACTACAAGCCGGAAGAGATTGTCGGAAGAGAAACAGTGGAAAATGCAGGGGGAAAACTTCTCATCTTCCCCATTGTCAAGAACCATTCCACGACGGAGATTATCAAAACGGTCATCGAGAGGTTCTGCAATGGGAAATAGCGTTCTTATCTCATCGCTTTCACCTGAGGATACAATATCGGGGAAATTTGCACTGAGAAGCTGCGAGTTGAGGGAATACTCACGGGGACAGTATATCCAGATGGATATCGCCGATAGAAGCGGGCATATCACAGCCTCCTACTGGCTCGAGGATGCAAGAGAGGTGTACAATAGCATAAAGGACAGCGAGATAGTGCAATTATCGGGCAGAATCGGCACCTACAGAGGAAAGCCAACTGTCACCGTGGAGTATATATCCCCTGTCAAGCAGGGTGAATATGACCCAGAAGATATAGTGCCATCGACAAAATTCAGTCGCGAAAAACTCTGGCAAAGGGTTATCGAGATGAGCTCATCGGTGGAAAATACCTACCTAAGAACGCTCCTTTTGAATATCTTCAGCGAGGAAAATAAGCAAGACATACTCACCGCGCCTGCCGGGAAGAGGTGGCATCATGCGTTCATAGGCGGACTCGTGGAGCATTCCCTCGCGGTTGCGAGTATATGCGATTACATAGCGAAACTACATTCACTCGACAGAGACCTGCTCGTCGCAGGGGCACTACTGCACGATATCGGCAAGCTCGAGGAACTCAAGGTTACGAGCTTCATCGACTACTCCACCAGAGGAAGACTCTTAGGGCACATTATTCTGGGTATAAACCTTGTCTCACGAGAGATAGAAAAGATAGAGGATTTTCCCGATGAGACAAAATTCAAGCTCCTTCATCTCATTGCAAGCCACCAGGGGACACAGGAACAGGGCTCAGCCGTCCCACCTATGACAAAGGAGGCGTTTGTCCTCCACTTCGTCGATGAGATAGACTCGAAGCTGAATGCCCTCTCGCATATCGAGGGAAAAAACAGAGGGAAAGATTGGTCGAAATATATCAAACTCTTAAACCGTTTTATATACCTGAAATAATGGACTTGAAGGAATTTCTGGGAGAAGAGAAAAAAAAGGTTGAGCTGGCTCTGGATGAGGTTCTGCCTGAGCCTCACGGGAAGGCACATCGTCTGGTCGAGGCAATGCGATATGCCGTCTTCGCCGGTGGGAAAAGGATAAGAGCCATCCTCGTTGTTGTGGCTCACCGCTGGTGCGGAGGGAACGACCCGAACATATACAGATATGCGGCCCCTGTGGAGATAATTCATAACTATTCCCTCATCCACGATGACCTTCCCTGTATGGACAACGACGACCTGCGTCGTGGGAAGCCGACCTGCCACAAAGTCTTCGGAGATGCAATGGCAACACTCGCAGGGGACGCTCTGCATGCTATCGCGTTCGAGATACTCGCCGAGACCGGTAATATTGAGGCGGTAAGGCTTGTGGCAAGGAATATTGGAGCCAGCGGGCTGTGCGGTGGACAGGCTGTCGATATCGAGATGGAAGGGAAAGAAACCGAACTCGATACAGTCAATTTCATACACAGGAACAAAACCGCAGCACTGCTCAAGACATCGCTTCTTCTCGGTGCACTCCTCGCCGATGCAACCACCGAAGAAAAAA
>NATO01000060.1:357-7909 GCA_002085385.1 candidate division Zixibacteria bacterium 4484_93 | reverse complement strand
CTCCTTAATCGCCGCGAGTGCCTTTGCCTTCTCCGAGCCCTGATCCGCGCCGCTCATCTAGGTAGTCTATCACCTCCCACATCCTCCTAAGCGCGCCATCGCTCAAGCTTCTTCTCTATACTCCCCATTCACCCCTCATTTATAATATCAGATGTAGTATCATTGTCAAGTAATTTTTTTCAATGTCTAAAATGCCTCCTGCCTGTGAAGAGCATTGCGATGTTGTATCTGTTGGCTGCCTCGATTGCCTGCGGGTCGCCTTTCGAGCCTCCCGGCTGGATAACGGCTGTTGCACCTGCCTCCGCACAGACCTCGAGCGCATCGGGAAACGGAATGAACGCGTCGGAGGCTGCCACCGAACCTTTTGCCCTGTCGCCTGCCTTATCAACGGCAATCTTTGCAGCGTCCACCCTCGATGTCTGACCGCCGCCTATTCCAACGGTCGCTGTTCCTTTGACGAGCAGGACAGAGTTACTCTTGACAGATTTCACGGCGCGCCAGGCAAAGAGAAGCGATTCCCACTCATCCTCTGTCGGTGCCCTATCTGTCACAATACGGAAATCCTCTCTTTTCTCCTCGAGCCTGTCTCTGCTCTGGACAAGCAGACCATCGGAGACCATCTTACAGTCAAATTCGGGGATATTCTTATAGACATCGAGCTTGATAATCCTGCGGTTCTTCTTCTTTTTCATAAGCTCGAGCGCCTCATCCGTATAGTCTGGGGCAACGATGCACTCGAGGAAGTGTGTCTTATGCAAGAGTTCCGCGCATTCCATATCGACTCTTCTATTCAGTCCGACTATCCCGCCGAATGCGGAAAGCGGGTCGGAGGCGAGCGCAAGCTCGTATGCCTTACCAATTGTTTCTGCCGTCGCTATCCCGCAGGGCGTCGAATGCTTCAGGACAACCGCACAGGGCGCATCAGGGAAATCCCTGAGTGTAATAAGTGCTCCGTCGAGGTCCCGTATATTGTTGAACGACAAAGGCTTACCCGATAGTATCTCCCCCTGTGGAATCCCTGAATCCGAAAGAGCTGACTTGAAGAGAAGACCACTCTGATGCGGATTTTCACCGTATCGTAAGGGAAAAGGCTTCTTGAACGGCAATGTCAAATACTCTTCTTCAAATAAATCAAGCCCAAACCTGTGCGAAATCAGGCTATCATAGTAAGAAGTGTATGCAAATGCTTTTATTGCGAGCCTCTTCCTCGATTCGTATGGAACCTCGCCAAACTCCTCAATGGATTCTTTAACCGTCTCATAATCGTTCTTATCAACGACAACTGCAACGCGGGAAAAGTTCTTCGCAGCAGCCCGAATAAGTGCAACGCCCCCTATATCGATATTCTCGATAAGCTCTGCAGGACTTGCATCGGCTACCTTTGCAACCTCCTCGAACGGATACAGATTCACAATTACTATATCGAAAAGCGGAAGATTGTATCTCTTTATCTCATCTTTATGCCTTTCTCTATCCGCCAGTATCCCACCAAATATAGTTGGATGAAGCGTCTTCACCCTGCCAGACAGGATAGATGGATACTCCGTTATATCCTTGATGAGTGTTACTTCCACACCTCTATCCTCTAAAAATTTAGCGGTTCCACCTGTGGAAAATATCCTGAACCCATTATCTACAAGGAACTGTGCCAAAATATCCACATCTTTCTTGTCAAATGTGGTAATCAGAGCATTTTTCATAATTATCCCTATTCTTCTGTTGCGGTTCGCAGGTTTTGAGAGAGGAGGTAAAGCACCGCCATCCTGACAGCGACACCGTTTGTCACCTGCTGAAGTATGACGGAATCCTCGCAGTCTGCGACCTCGGGGGTTATCTCTATCCCCCTGTTTATCGGTCCTGGGTGCATAATGATATGGTTCTTATCGAGCAGCGAGAGATGGTGCTTTTTTATACCGAAATATTCCCTGTATTCCCGGAGTGAGGGTATATATCCCGATGTTTGCCGTTCGAGCTGCAGCCTTAAGACATTGACGACATTCGCACCCTTCAGAGCCTTCTCGACATCCGTGAAATGGTCTACTCCAAATGTATCGATGTATCTTGGCAGGAGTGTCGATGGTCCACAGACAGCGACAGATGCTCCGAGCGTCTTCAGCCCCCAGATATCGCTTCTGGCGACGCGGGAATGCTTTATATCGCCGACAATGACGACCCGCAGGTCACGGAAACGGTCGAAATGTTCCCTGATTGTGTAGAAATCGAGCAACGCCTGTGTCGGATGTTCGTGCGCTCCATCACCTGCGTTGACCATAACCGATGACACATACCTCGATAGAAACTGGGCTGCTCCCGGGTATGCATGCCGCATCACGACCATATCAACCTTCATTGCCTCGATGTTTCTCGCAGTGTCGATGAGCGTTTCTCCTTTTTTGAGGGAGCTTGCATCTGCGGAGAAGTTCACGACATCGGCAGAGAGCCTCTTTTCTGCGAGCTCAAACGAGATGCGAGTCCTCGTAGACGGCTCGAAGAAGAGATTAGCAATGGTCACTCCCCTGAGGGTCGGGACCTTCTTGACCGGGCGCTCCAGTATCTGTCTGAAAGAACGAGCAGTGTCGAGAACAAGCAGTATATCTTTCCTCGATACTCCCTCCAGCCCCAGAAGATGCTTTATTGAGAGGTTCATTTTCCCTCCGGCGTAAAGAGGATTACCTTATCCTCTCCATCTATTTCTTTCAGTTTCACCTCGACAAATGAACTTTTCTCCACCTGAATACTCTTGCCGACATAGTTGGGACATATCGGGAATTCCCTGTTGCCTATGTCAACAAGGACAGCGAGCTGGATTGTTTTTGGTCGTCCGAAGTCGATTATAACATCGATTGCAGCCCTCACCGTTCTGCCGGTGAACAGCACATCATCGATAAGTATGATATGCTTTCCCCTGACAGGGAACATAATCTCGGTCGCCTGGGCAACAGGCAACTCCACAACCTCCCTGAAGTCATCCCGATAAAGTGTAATATCGACACTCCCCACCGGAAGATCGAGCTTCTCCCACTTCTTCAGAAGATGCGATATCCTCTTCGCAAGATACTCTCCCCTCGTCTTTACCCCGATGAGAGCAAGCGCGCTAAGGTTGTTCTGGTTACACTCGAGTATCTCCGATGTAATCCTCTTGAGAGAATTTTTCATATCGGTCTCGTTCATAATCTGCTTGCTTCCCATAATCCTCCTTAGTTTATGAGAAAATAAAAGCCCAAGCAGGAAACTTGTCAAGCAAAATCACAAAAAGCGCGGGTGTGTCCAGGGCCACTCATCAACGGCGAGCATAATAAGACTCTCCACACACCGATTGAAGAGAAGAAGCCCCGCTCTCACATCCTCATCCAGATTCCCACTTCTCAAGAGATAAAATCCCGGCAGAACCGTTATCTTGAACCTATCATCTCTTGTTCTCCTTATTGCAAGCGGAACAACGGGAGATGAACTCCTCAGGGCGAGAAGCACAGGTCCCTTTGGAGATAACACCTCTCTTCCGAAGAGAATGCTTTTCTCATTTTTGACGCTTCTTAAGTTCAAGTCGACCAGAAGCCCAACAAGGTATCCGGAAGAGAGGAATCTGGAGAGTTTCTCCGGCTCCTTATCGGTTGCCAGATTTACCGTTCCCCAGCTTCTCCTCATCGATACAAGCATCCTATCGAGCCTCGGGTCATACAGTCTCCTGCCGACCACAACCAGCTTATAACCCTTTGCCGCAAGGTAAGCAGGGATATACTCAAATGCACCCTGATGTGTCGTTATGAGGAGAACACCTTTCCCTCTGTTATAGAGCTTGCGAATCTCCTCCTCACCCTCGACATCCACAACCGAAAAGAGTTTATCTCTTCTGAGCCACCAGAGCCTCATCATATCGACGAGGTTTTTTGCGATGTTCACAAATAGCTTTCTTACAATAAGCCTTCTTTTCAATGGGTCAGGCTCAATGACTGCGAGGTTATCAAAAGCTATCCTCTTTTCCTTCTTGAGAAGTGGATACAGGAGCTTCGCCACATCTGATGCAATGCAAAGTGCTGTCTTCCGCGGTAAGATGACAAAAACGGAATAGATAAAGAGCATAGGAATAAACAGGAGTAGATTTTTAATCTTCCTGAAGCGATGAGACATAATCGATTGCTCGCTGGTAGTCGGTTTGTGTGTCAATCCCCAGAAGAAAAGGTGGATTCTTTTCCAGCACAACGAGGATGCTTTTACCGTGGAAGAGGAAATCGAGCTGCTCGAGTGATTCTGCCTCTGCCAGAGGAGAAATATCTTCCTCAGCCAGAGATAAGAGGGTCTCCCTTCTGTAAGCGTAAATTCCTATATGCTTCGAGGGAGTGCAAGCCCTCCTTCTGAAATACGGTATGGGCGAGCGTGAGAAATAGAGCGCAAAGCCGCTCTCGTCGAGAACAAGCTTGACAACATTCGGGTCAAGATACTCTTTTTCTGTAGCCGGCACCGCAAGCGTTGCTACATCTGCCTCGGGACCCTCGACAAGTAGCCTTACTACCTTATCGATGAGTTCTCCTGTAAGGAACGGCTCATCTCCCTGGATGTTGAGATATATATCAGCGGGAAAGCTCCTCGCAACCTCGGCGACCCTCTCTGTCCCCGAGCGAGGAGCAGATGATGTGACAAACACCCTCGCACCGAACCCCTCAGCTCTGTTTCTTATCTCTTTAGAGTCTGTTGCAACGACAAGCTCATCGATAAGCTTTGCTCTTTTTGCATTCTCCCAGACCCATTCTATTATCGGTCTCCCTCCAAGGGACAAAAGTGGCTTCCCTGGTAGCCGCGTGCTCTCCAGCCTTGCCGGGATGACGCCGACAACCCTCATTCAAGCACCCTCGGCACAGTGAAGAATCTCTCCTTTTTCGATGGTGCATTCGATAGAGCATCCGATGTCGAAAGAGAACTTTTCACCTTATCCTCCCGAAGCATCTGCTCCCCTCCAACCGGATGCGAGAGTGGGGACAAATCCTCGAGCGGGAGCTCGTTTATCTTCTCGATGTATGAGATAATCTTTGCAAATTCCGGGACAAACGAGGCGAGCGAGCCCTCGGAGAATTCAAGTCGGGCAAGGGCTGCTACCTTTTTGACAAGAGCACTGTCGACCTTCATAGATACCCCCTGACTATCCTGCTATTTCGGAATAACAAGCAGGACATCAGTATTATTCTTCACTCCTTTTTCTCTTCCAGTGCCTTTATTATTGCTTTGGCGAACTTCTTCGCAGCAGATGGTCCATTTCCTGTGATAATCCTTCCAGCCACCTCGACATCGGCAGCCGTGTATTTCGCACCCTTGGCAATCAATTTCTCCTTCGCCGACTTGAAGACGGTGGCGTTCTTGCCGGATAGAAGCCCTGCATTCGCAAGTATGACAGGAGCCAGGCATATCGCAGCGACGACCTTCCCTTTCTCGTAAGCAGAGGACGCTACTCCAAGTGCTACCGTATCATCCCAGTAGAAGGTTGCACCTACCCCGCCGACGAAGTCAACAGCAACGAACTCATCAAGACGCAGGTCAGCAAGTTTCTCATCGGGAGTAACCCTTGCCCCGAGCATACCGATGGATACCGCTGTTGACTTGGAGAATGTCACCACCTCATACCCTGCTTCCTCAAAGAGCTTCTTTGGCACAAGATACTCCTCGTCACGGAAGTCATTCGGGGCGATAACCATTGCAATCTTACCTTTTTTCTCCATATGCTCCTCCTTCGTCTCCTCTATCCTTTTTGCTCCCCTCGAACAGGCGACCTCGAAAGTCACAAACCCCAACAAAACCGATACAAGAATTGCCCTCGAGAGCATTTTCACCTCCTCTTGAACCTCGATTCAAGCGTAGAGACAAATTTATCATATGTCGGCTTATCAAAAAGCACCAGTCTGACCTCGCTTATGTTCTTTGTGTTCAGAAGTGTGTCAATGCAGGCATCGACCATAATCTCGGCACACCTTGCTGCCGGGAAGCGTCCGACACCTGTTCCAAAGGCAGGTAGACTGACAGAGCTTATCCTCTTCTCCTCACAGAGCAGGATGGTCGAGCGTGTGGCATCACGGATGGAATCTTCTGTTGCCTCAAGCCTCTGTCCCATAACGGCAGCGTGGACAACATACCTCTGCGGAAGCTTCCCTGCACTCGTTACAACAGCGGAGCCAATAGGTATAGGACCCTGTTTCATTGCCTCAAGCTCGATTGTCTCTCCCCCTTTGGATTTTATTGCACCCGCAACACCTGTTCCCATCCAGAGATGGTCGTTTGCGGCATTGGTGATAGCCTCTGTATCCTGCTCGGTAATATCACCCAAAACGACCTTTATACGAGCTTTCCCGACTCTCACCTCCATTCTTGCCTCCTTCCCGTAGAAATCATCGAAAACAAATATATAAACATTTCTCACTTAATCAACCGATTTTATCGAGGTAACAAGGGACCTCTGTTTTTCTTGACATTGACTTCTGTTTAATCTATATCTTTGACGAGCTGTTTTATGAGTAAGGATATGGAGACGCCCCAGACTATTCATCCATACTATAACGGAATTCAACAGGAAAACTCACACAAACAAGAGCTCTCTCACTATCTTCTCCACTCTTTTCTGCTTGACTTTATTCTCACCACCGATTATATTTTTTAATAAATACAGGCTGAGGAACGAGGAAAAGGGAATCCACGATGGGCAAATCCGATAAACTTCTTTTACAAATCCTGAGTGGCTCGTCCGATGCGAATATCCGGTTTTCCGATTTGCGTCGGTTGCTCATCGGATTGGGATTCGAAGAGCGCATCCACGGTAGTCACCATCTGTTTCGGAAATCTGGAATCGAAGAAAAAATCAACATCCAAAAGGATGATAACAAAACGAAACCCTATCAGGTTCGTCAGGTGAGAAATGTAATCGTGAAATACCGTCTCGGGGGTGATATATAATGGAAAAGTATGAAACTATTATTTACTGGAGCGATGAAGACCAGGTTTTCGTTGCCGAAGTGCCGCAACTCCCCGGATGTATGGCGCACGGGGACACGCAGGAAGAAGCGCTGAAAAATGTAAATGCGGCTATTCAACTCTGGATCGATACGGCGAGAGAGTTCGGCGACCCGGTGCCGAAGCCTGTGGGCCGTCGCTTGATGTTTGCGTAATTTGCAGAAAAGCGCTCCTTTGCCCGCGAACGGATGATGAATTATATCAATGGGCAATAGAGAACGGGAAACGAGGAATACCACAGGCTGAAGGAAACAGAGGAGGATAACTATGGCAAAGCTTCATAAGCAGTATCTTGTCGATGATAACGGGAAAAAGACGGCTGTGCTTCTTCCGTTTGACGAATACGAGGAAATGCTCGAGGATCTTCACGACCTCGCGATAATCGCCGAACGACGCGATGAACCCACAATTCCCTTCGACGAACTCAAAAAACGGCTAAGGGCAGATGGCATCCTATGAGATACAATGGAAAAGCACTGCCGAACGGGAGCTTCGGAATATCGAGCCGAAGATTATTCGGAGGGTGATAAAAGCGGTGGAGTCTCTTGCGAATAATCCATAC
>NATO01000060.1:0-339 GCA_002085385.1 candidate division Zixibacteria bacterium 4484_93 | reverse complement strand
AGATACAATGGAAAAGCACTGCCGAACGGGAGCTTCGGAATATCGAGCCGAAGATTATTCGGAGGGTGATAAAAGCGGTGGAGTCTCTTGCGAATAATCCATACCCGCCGCGGCGCCGCAAACTACGGGGATCGCGGAGAGACTATCGGATACGAGTCGGGGATTACAGGGTTATTTATCGGGTCGATGTCAGGCATACGGTAGTGACTATCTATCATGTTCGTCATCGCGGGGAAGCGTATCGCAGATGAACGGATTTATAAAGCCTCGATTGACCGTAAGTGAATTTTTCTCTTGACATTTTGATTCTCGCAACTATATCCGTTATAAAATGTAGGA
>NATO01000002.1 GCA_002085385.1 candidate division Zixibacteria bacterium 4484_93 | reverse complement strand
AGGAAATCGTATGTGAGGATAGCGGGGTCGATATAGCCCATACCGATAGAAATGGGAAGATAGTAGAATCTGTATTCCCTGTATGTGATAAGCTCCCCATTCTCCTCGGTTGTCCTGTTTGCAGATGATGTTTTGAAAAGCTTCAGATTAGAGACAACAGGTGGTTTTATCTCGTGGAAACTGTAATTGTCAATATCTCCGTGGACACGGAAGCTGACGGTTAAGACAAGTGTATCGTTCTGCGGAAGTGTCGTCTTGTTCACCTCGGATGATACAGTCAGATTGTCCGGGACAATCTGTGTTGTATCCGATTGAGCAATGGCGAGTGCCGGTAAAAGCAACAGAAACACCGCTGTGGCAATCCATTTCATCTTATTTCCTCCTCGAACCAACTTCTTAATCTTCCGATTTTATAGTAATCAATGGAGTATTTCTTCCCTTCAAATATTGCACTGGAGGCAACAGAACCTGTGAATTGTATTACTATTTCCTTGCCACTCTTGCTTGCTATCTTAACGGTGATATTTGTCTGACCTATCTCTGCGGTATCGGGGAGTAGCTGCTTCCAGGTGAGGTCACTGGCATAGTCGACAAGATGCCGCACGCGCCCATCGTCGAGTTTCCTCTTACAAGGTGAAATCAGTTGCCAGGTCTCTTTTTTCTTCACAACCTGGAATGTGGTGTCATTTACCCGTAGGGTGACCTTATTTATATCCCCCTTATCGAAGGTGAGGAAATGTCTGTCGAGGAAGTCGTTTGCTGATTTGTCGAACCAGTCTGCCATCGAGCCTGGCATAAGGTATAGAATCTTATCTTCCCCCTTCGCGATGAGAACATACTCCCCTCTCCTGCCACAGAGCAGGAAATGCTCAGACTCTTTACCTGAGAAGAAGCTTATTCTCCTGCCCGTGCGTTTGCATCTAACATTTCGCAGGAGAGAGTCTGCCCTTATGCTTGTGAATTCCCGTATCATAGATTGAACAACATCCTGATTTGTCCTCGTTTGACCTTCTATGCTGAACTTGCCGAATCTGTTCTTGAGCAGAAGGGTGTCCTTCCCCTCGATTTTTATAGAATCGACATTGGAAAGTGTGAGAAGCGTTTTTATCCGCAGTTGGTCGGGTTCAACAGACAGCCTTTTGAAAACAATTGGGCTAACCGTGATAATCTTCCCCATCTCGGGGTTTTCTGCGTAATTGCGTTTTGTTTCTGACTGCTTGCTCGAAATCAGGAAAATTTTCTCCTCTTCATTCTCGAGCCGAACCACTGCTTTCACATCCGGTCTGAGGAGGCCATACTTTTCGATTGAGTCCGCCTTCTCACAGACAAAGCTCTCTGCTCTCATATGTGCGATTGCGTTCAGGATGAGCATAACCTGTGCTTTCTCGCAGACAAAATTCTCTGGCTCGACGAGTCTCCAGATACCATCCGGGGATTTTTGTATTCTAACTGTGTCGGTGGCTCTTGATATCTCGAGCTGGACAGCATCCTTCGGGTCGAAGCGGAATACCGATTTGTCCCTCAACTCGTATAGGGTTTTGTTGAGGGTTCGTCTGATAACAGCAGGAACGAGCAACACATTTTCTCCGCCTGATCTCCTGACATAGCACAATCTTCCCGTCGGGTTGTTCCTACCGACAAACAGTGTGTCCTTCCTGTGGATAAAGCTTATTCGACTTTGCTCATCCAGCCCAAATTCCTCTGGCCTGGTGGTTGCATCGATTGTTTCCTCAATTTTCGTTGTATCAAGCACTGTGAGGATGCGGGCAACCGCTACAGAATCTGCCCTTGTCTCGATAGGCTCCTTTATCCGCCAGACACCGAGCGTATCCTTTACGAGCTTTGCGTTCGTCTCCGGAGACGATATCTCGAACTGCCTAAGCGAAGCAGAATGAAACCCCGGGATGAGGCGCTGTTCTGATGCTTGTTTCTTTCCTCTCGGTATCTCGAAGAAGAGGAGAAATGCCACAAGCAGAATGAGGATTGCGACCGGTATGGCGAGCCGTTTCATCTCCTCCTCCACCAGATAATGGTGCCTGCGAGCAGTACAATAAGCGGTAGGACGATGACCGATATATAAAATATCGTTCTGCTCTGCCCTCCGGTGAGGCTGATTCTCCTGTCTTCCTCCTGCTTCGGGCGGATGGCGATTTTATTCTCCTCCTCGGCGAGCCAGCTAACGGTGTTAAGGAAGAGGTCTTTGTTCATCATAAAGGATATGTATGTGTTAGAGGCGAAATCGGAGTCGCCAAAGACAGCAACCCTTGCCCTCGACTTCATCGACCCTGCAATAGCAAGTGGAACAGGTCCCGGGACATCTTCATTGGGGTCGAATTTGAACTGCTCATTATCGATGTCTGTCTCACCCCAGGAGCGAGGGAGTGTCTTCACAATCTCCTCGAACCCTGTTGTATCAGCGGATACAGACCGAGTAAGTGGGAAAACCGTGGCGTTATTCCCCATTTCCTCCGTTATCGGATGGGTTTTAGAGTATTCGGAGGCTATCGGCATAAACTCATTTGCTCCAAATATCTTGCCAACCATACTGATATCCACTACGATATCGTTGCCGATATCAATTCCAAGTATATCCTCAAGCCAGATGACGGTCGAATCTGCTTCCCTCGGGTCACACATAAAGAGGAGTGCACCTGCTTTATCGAGGAACTCCTTTATCTTTTCCCTTTCTGGCAATAGAAGATCTGTCTTTGGTCCCGCAACGACGAGCAGGTCGCAGTCATCGGGGATATTACCCTCCGCGAGCAGCATAAGTTCACTTACAATATAATTGCTGTTTTCCAGTTCCTTTCTGGCGAGCCCATATCCATCGGAGCCTTCCTCATCGTTTATATCGTGCTCACCGTGAGCGGTCAGAAAGTATATCTTCTTTTGCCGCTCGCTCGTTACACGGATAATGGCATTTGTTATCTCGTTTTCCTCGAGTTTCTTCAACCTCTCTGTTCTATCATCCGAATGGACGATTATGACACCATACTCGTTCACCCTCATTTCCCGCGCCTTGTCCGGTTGCCTGTCAGGGTCGATGTAGACATCCTTTATCTTGCTCGAATAGTGCCTGTATCCTTTCAGAAGCTCCCTTGCCTTCGAGATGAGCGGTGAATCCTTCTTGTCGAAGACAGAGATTGTGACATCAGTTCTGAGTCCTTGCAGGATTTTTACTGTCTGTGGAGCGAGGGAGTATTTTTTGTTAGCTGTCAGGTCGAATCTTGCACTGTGCTTTGTCCCGAGGAAGTTTAATATTACAACAATCGCCAGAACTATTACAGCAAGAAGGGCAAGACTTATCCTCTCCTTTCTTGGGCGACTCCCCTCCTGTAATCTGGCAATCTGTAGAACTCTCAGGATGATGGAGACAACAAGCATTACCCCGCCTGCTCCGGTGAGGATATATGCCACTATCCCGGCGGAGATATAGATGAGTCCGATGCCGGCTATGAGAAGAACGACTCCAATTATGCCTACAAGCGGAACTATTCTTTCCATATCACCCCTTCCATCGCCAGATTTGCAGTGATTTGTCTGTCAGAAAGAGCCCCAGAAAGGTAAGCGACAGAAAGAAGACAAGACTTTTTGTATCAACTACGCCCTTGATGAACTCCCTGAGATGCTCGGTGATAGACAGATAACTAAGGGTATCTTGAATGGCTGTTCTCGTTGTGAATATGGATGACCAGTTGATAATCCACAGGAAGAGAAACAGAACAATCGAGATGAAGGCAGCCACAATCTGGTTCTTGGTGAGAGATGAGATGAACATCCCCAGTGCGATGAGGGCAAGTCCAAAGAGGAATATTCCGAGGTATCCGCCGAGAACGGGAGGGATGTCCGGCTTGCCATAGATGATGAGCATAACCTGGTAGATAAATGTCAGAGCGAGCATTACAAGGAAGACAGTCGTTGCGGCGAGGAACTTGCCGAGAATTATCTCCCAGCTCGAGACGGGAGCGGTAAGCAACATCTCCATTGTCCCCTGACGCTTCTCCTCGGCAAACAGCCTCATCGTCAGAAGCGGGATGATTATAATAAATGTGAATGCAAGGTTCTGCATAAAGGGCGTCACAACCCAGGTGTTTATATTCATAGGAGGTGGAACCGTATGGTAGAGCTGGGCATATCTAACGCTCTGGATGCATTGCAGCGCAAAATACGACAGTAAATTATAGAATATAAACCCGGCAATGAAGAGGAACGCCGTTATGATGACATAAGCCACGGGTGATGTAAAGTAGGAGTTAATTTCTCGCCTGTATATTGCCCCAATCCCTCTCATAGCACCTCCTTGACAAGGGAGAGAAATATCTCCTCGAGGGTTGGTTTTTTCTCCTGCATTTGATAGAGGCTTATCCCTGCTTCTGTTATCCTTCTGGCGAGCTCGGGACAGAGGTCATCTTCTGCCGGGAATGAGAGCTCAAGCCTGAACTTATCATCGAGCTTCTCCTGCTTCTGAATCTCGACTGGAATCCCCGAGAAAAGGCTTTTGTCTATCTCCCTGCCAACGATGAGGGCAATGTTCCGTTTGCTCTGAAGCTCCTCTGAAAGCCTTTCCGGTGTCCCCTCACCGACCAGTTTCCCTCTGTTTATAATCATAACACGGTCGCAGGTCATATTCGCTTCCGAGAGTATATGGGTCGAGAGTATGACGGAATGCTCTTCACCGAGACTTTTTATGAGATTTCTCGTTTCTATAATCTGCTCCGGGTCAAGACCGATTGTCGGCTCATCGAGAACAATCACAGATGGATTATGCACAATCGCCTTTGCCAGTCCCACCCTCTGGCAGAACCCCTTGGATATCTGGGAAATGAGCCTATTCCACACAGGTGAGAGTGAGCAGACCTTCTGAACATAGTCGAGTCTCTCTCTTATCTTTTTTACACCGTGGAGCTCTGCTACAAACCGCAGATATTCCTTCACTGTCATATCAGGATAAAGAGGAGGATGCTCCGGCAGATAGCCTATGAACCGCTTGGCTTCTCTCGGGTTCTCTACCATATCGACACCGTTTACATGCACCTCCCCCGATGTCGGTGTGAAGTATCCTGTCAGCATTCTCATCGTGGTTGTCTTTCCCGCACCGTTCGGTCCGAGGAAGCCGAGCACCTCGTTCTTTTCGATGTGGAAGCTCAGATTATCAACTGCTATGACCTCGCCAAACCGCTTGACGAGGGAATCTGCCTCGACCATATTATTCCCCCTCTGGAATGGCGACAAAAAGGTTAGCCTTATCTCTTTCTATCAAAAGGAGTATAACCCTTCCTTTGTCTGCTTCCTTGATTCTTTCTGCGAACTGCTTAACATTGGTGACAGGATGTCTGTTGACCTCTTTGATTATATCGCCTTTCTTCAGTCCTGCCTCGTCCGCCCTTGAGCCCGGTTCAACATCGGTGATGACGACCCCCTCTGTTCCCTGTGGAATGTCAAAGCTCCTCGCAGTCTCAGGTGTGATGTTCTTCACAACGAGTCCGAGTTTTTCTCTGGATGCCGCATTTTCAGCTACCTGCTCGTGCTCCATCTCGCCAAGGATAACATCAATATTCTTCTCTTTGCCGTTCCTTAAAAGGGTAATAGTGACCCTGGTTCCGGGAGAGGAAGATGCTATCTTCGTTCTCAGGTCGAGGGTATTCTCTATCTCTTTGCCATCTATCTTGAGGATAACATCGCCGGATTCTATTCCAGCCTTCTCTGCTGGAGAATCCTCCACGACACTCGAGACGAGAACGCCCTTATCTGTGTCGAGTCCGAACGCTTCTTTCAGGTTTTCATTTATGTTCTGTATATAGACACCGAGCCAGCCCCGTGAGACATATCCTTTGGTGATAATGGACTGCATAACCGATTTAGCGATATTGATAGGAATGGCAAGTCCAACACCTTCGGAGCCACCCGAGCGAGAGATGATAGCCGTGTTTATCCCGACAAGCTCCCCGTTCAGGTTCACAAGTGCTCCGCCAGAATTTCCAGGGTTTATTGCGCAGTCGGTCTGGATAAAGTTCTCGTATTCTGTGAGCCCGATATTGGAGCGTCCTGTTGCACTGACGATGCCCGCGGTCATTGTCTGCTCCAACCTGAACGGATTACCGATGGCAACGACCCATTCACCAACGACGAGTCTGTCCGAGTCGCCAATCTTTGCGGGGTGTAGCTTATCGCCATCCGGGTCAATCTTCACAACCGCTATGTCTGTCTTCTCGTCCTTACCGACAATCTCAGCATCATACTTCCTGTTATCAATTCGCACCGTCAGCTTATCCGCATCCTTGACCACATGATTGTTCGTCAGAATGTATCCATCCTCGGTTATAATGACACCTGAGCCGAGTCCAAACTCCTTGAACTCTCGCTCAAACATCGGAGGATTGTTGAAGAAGAAGTGAAAGAAGTCATCCTCAAATGGGAATGGTGTTGTCCTGAGCTTGTATATCCTCTCCGATGTGATGGAAACAACGGATGGCTTTACCTGTTTTGCTATCTCATTCAATACCTTTCCTGTTGGCAGAACATCGAGGACATCATCAGGTTTATCAGGTTCTACCTCCCTGACACTGACCTTCTCCCCTGCATCGGATGTGTTTGTAATGTTAAGCTGTGCAGATATGGCAAACCCGAGCACTGCCCCAGCAATAAGTGGAACTATGTATAGATATACCCTTTTCATCTGTTCACCTCCTCTCGGAATATTTCCTTCAGCTCCCACTCGAGGAGCGAAAGTTTCACCGGTTTTGACAGGAAAAAGTTAGCTCCCAGTTCGAGTGAGCGAGCCCGACACTCACTCTCATTCTTTGCCGACATCATAATCGCCGGGATGTTAGCACTCCCTTTTCTTATTTCCTCCAAGACAGCGAACCCATCGATATCCGGGAGATTAACATCGAGTATCGTCGCATCGAATTTTTCTTCCCTTGCAAACTGCATCGCCTTTGAGCCTGTTCTTGCCAGAAGCAGCTCATACCCCTTAGATGCGAGAAACTCGCCTATGGTTTCGAGGGTCAAAGCATCGTCATCGACAACAAGTATCTTCTTTTGCATTGCAGAAAAGGTTAAGCATATCTTGTGCCAAAAAGGCAGATTCAGTGTAACCCCTCTGTCTTAAAGGGTTATCAGGATTTGGCGATTTTATAGCGTGAAGATTTTTGCCAAAATGACAAATTTCTTGCCAAAATGACAAAATCAAGTAAGTGGATCCTTTACCCCCGCCTTTTCAAACGCAGACCTTCTCAGAAGACAGCTTGCGCACCTTCCACAGGGTCTTTCATCACCTCCATAGCAGGACCAGGTGAGATGAAACGGGACACCAAGTTTGTTACCCAGAAGCACCACCTCGCTCTTCTTCAGGTGAATAATAGGGGTCATAAGTGTTATATCTCCCTTTTTTGTTCCGGAGTTTATCGTTTGCTGAAAATTTTGGATGAACTTCTCACGGCAGTCGGGATAGCCGGATGAATCCTCCTCCATAACACCTGCAAATATTGCTCCTGCCTCTTCCTCCTCAGCGATTGCAGTCGCTATAGCGAGCATCACGCCGTTGCGGAACGGGAGGTATGACAGGCGAGAATCATTGTAGCTTTCAACCGATAAGTCAAGCTCCGGGTTGACAAGACCTCTCTTTTCAAACCGAGAGAAGAAAGGCAACTCCACGACAAGTCTTCTTTCTATCCCGTAGTGGTTAAGGATTGCATCAAAAGCCTCAAGCTCTTTCTTCTGGGCTCGGTGTCGATAGTTCAAGTGCAGTGGTAGTATCTCGAACCCTCTGTCGATTGCAACAGCAAGTGTTGTTGTGCTGTCGAGTCCACCAGAAAGAAGAACGATTGCCTTCACTTTCTGCCCTCCTCCCTATCCTTCCAGATGAGTTTGTGAAGCTGGAGGTTCAGCCTTATGTCCATACCGGAGTCGAGTATCCATCTGGCAAGTGTATCCGGAGGAAGCCTCCCCCAGACGGGAGAAAAGAGCACATCGCATCTCGATATGAGATTGAAGCGCCTTGTAAAATTGATGCTCCAGTTGAAATCGTCCCTGTCGGCTATGACAAACTTCACATCGTCGGTATGGAGAAGATAATCTATATTCTCAAGCAGATTCTTTCCAGATTCGCCCGATGATGGTGTCTTTATATCGACGCATCGGAAGACACCCTCCGGGAGTGCGTCTATCGGGAGCGAGCCGTTTGTTTCGACAAGTGTGTGATACCCTATCTCAAGCAATCTCCTTGCAAGTTCACCAGTCTCTTCCTGCAGAAGCGGCTCGCCACCGGTTATGAGGACACGGCTGGTGTTGAATTCTCGTATCTTGCTCATTATCTCATCGAGAGGAAGCCTCTCTCCACCCGTTAGAGCGTAGGTTGTATCGCACCAGGAACAGTTGAGATTGCAGCCTGCTACCCTCACAATCGAGGTTGGAAAGCCCGCGAACCTCCCCTCACCATTTATACTCTTGTAAATCTCGCTTATGAGCATTATTCCCTGTATGTTACACAATTGTTATCGGTCTCGCAGAGTCTCAGCTCATAAGGCTTAACATCCCGGGGGAGTCTTTTCTTTGCCTCGTCGAATATGAACCTTGCGATGTTCTCCGCAGTCGGGTTTGCCTCTGAGAAAAACGGAAGCTCATTCAAACAGGTATGGTCTAAACTGTCGGTTATCTTCTTCAAGACACTCTTTAACTCGTAGAAATCGATTCCCATACCAAGTGAGTTTAGCTCATCTACCCTAACGGTCAACTGAACTCGCCAGTTGTGTCCATGTATGTGAGAACACTTTCCGGGGTATTCTCTTATCCAGTGTGCAGCAGAGAAACCACCTTTTGCCGTTAAAAAGTAAATTTTCTCCCTCCTTTCTTTTCATTTTTAATATAAACCGAATTATCTTTTCTTGCAACCGATTTTGCACAAAATTGCAACCGTCGTTGCACAAAAAATGTGCAATTCCGGGGGAACAATTCCTGCTATTTTTCATATAACCAATTGAGCTATAAAGGATTGCTCTGTATGGCACATCTTTTGCAGTGAAGTTTGTGGAGGAGATGAAAAATGAAGAGATTGGCCATCATAGGAGTTCTTCTCTCGCTCCTTACATCTTTTGGGTGTGATGTGGTCGTTTATGATGATTATTGTTATCATCCTCATAGAGATTATCCTCCCCCTGTTCCGACGAATGTCCATTCGGTGACAGGTGATAACCGGGTTTATCTTTACTGGAACCCCTGTGGAGCCTGCCGCTACCGCATTTATCGTGGATATAATGAGACAGGATATTACTATCTTGTTGGTGAGACCTCATCGAGCTACTTTGTTGACTTCTCTGCTGAGAACGGTGAGACATACTATTATGCGATATCATCTGTGTCGTGCTGTGGAGCGGAGTCGGAACTCTCGTATGATATCGTGTTCGACACACCGAGACCTGAAGGGTTTGCAATCCTGTGGGATGCGGACAGCTATCCGGATGATTCCGGTTATGACTTCTCTGAATATTCACTCGTCCCGCGGGATTATCCCTCTGCTGATATATATTTCAACTATGACGGTAGATACTGGCTCTCCGCTGCGAACTCGATGACGGATATTCTCATTTATGGGCAGATATACTCATTCGACGATATAGACTACGCCCCGGAGAACGGGTATATACCCGGCGCAACGGTTGAGATATACCCTGGCTGGGGGTATGTCATCTGGACCTGCGACAACCATTTTGCCAAGCTGTGGATAACAGAGGCTACCCCGGAGTATGTCCAGTTCGAGTGGGCTTATCAGACAGATACCGGTAACCCGGAGCTGAGAGAAAGAATGAATGAGAAGATAAAACAGCTTAACAAGGAGGACAAAGATGAGGTATTATAAAGGCATAATAGTGGTCGGTGCAATAATACTTTTTGCCCTTATACTTTCCGGCTGCCAGACGGTGCTCAGAACCCATTCCCGTGTGGTTATTTCCGACCCACCGGATATTGTTGTCGATGACTGCTGCGACTGCTGTTGCTATGACTACTGGTGGGATGATTGCTGTTGTTGCTATGACTATTGGTGGTGGGACACTTACTGCTGGCACTATCGATGCTTCTGGCATCCAGTAATAGTTTTCTGGTATCCACCTGTGCCCTATTACTATCCTCACTACTACTATGGTTATCACTATTATGAGCCACCACCTCCGTTCAGGTATCGAGGCAGCTATACCCCCTCGGGCTACCGGATAACGAGAAGAAGGGGGCTGTTCGGGGAATCGGGGAAATCGACCCTGCTCTCATCAACAAAATATAGAAGCACCACACCAAAGAAGTATGCAAGGAATCAGGTTGGAACCACCTCCTCTGCAACGCAGGTCGCCAGTATCGTTGGTAATAAGAAGATACCAACAAAAGGCAGAGGCACGGGAAATATAACGAAGCTAAGGGAGAAAAGCTCCACAAAAAATAGCACAAGGAAAAACCGCAAAAAGGATAACTCGACAGCACTGACAGGGAAGAAAAGCTCCGCAAAGGGAACTATCATCGGCTCGGAGAGGAACAAGAAATCTACGAAAGAGCATTCCAAGGGGAAAAGAATCGCTAAAAAGGATAAATGGAATCTACTTTCTCTGAGGAAGGACGCTAAAAGGGATAAATCCACGAAGAGCATAAACAAGAAATTCTCGACAGGATACTCGAGCAGAAGTTCCTTCAGAACGACAGCTGCTCGGGGAAGTTCAACCCGTGTGAAGAGAACAAGAAGACCTTGATAAACCAACTATATGGATTATTATAATGAATAAAGAGAGGAAATTAAGATGAGAAGATATTTGATGCTGCTTGTGGTGAGTGCTCTTATGCTATCATTTGCTTCTGCATTGGCAGAGGAGCAAAAGAGCGACAAAGATACGACAAAGATGGAGCAGAAGAAGGTTGAAAAGAAGAAACCAAACTCCCTTATCAAATTCTTTGACTACTTCATCGATAAGGATAAGAACGGCATAAACGACCACATAGAAAGGAAGAGCAGCACAAAAAAGAAGAGTGTTCCGTCAAAGAGGAAGACGAAACATACAACCAGAGAGGTCACCTCAAGAGGAAAATCTTCAAAGAGGCAGAAGTAGTTTTCCCCCTCAGCAGGCATAGATAAACCCCCGATGGAAGTTCCCTTGCATCCCAGAGGACAGTGTGTATCCCCGGTTTAGCGTGGGAACTGTTCACCCTTTCTCCTAATATATTGTAAATCTCAAGAGATGCTTTCTTCTCGGTCTCAGGGATGCTGTATAAAATTTTAATCGCCGAATTGAACGGGTTCGGGTAAGCAAAAAGCTTGAACTTCTCAGGCAAAACTGTTTTTTCTTCAACTCCGGCAATAGGCGAACAGAACAGTGTGAGCTCCCACTCGAAGAGTGTTCCGTAGTGTCCATAATACATCTCGCTTCTATCTGCGACATAGAGATACCATTCACCTGCCGCATCCTCACGAATAAAATCTGAAAGTAAGCCCGGACCATCCTCGCTCATCTCGTCTGGATACCATATATTCACACTATCGGTAAGCGATGTCCTGTTGTGCAGATATACCTCTGTGCCGGATGGTGAATAGAGCACAGCTACAATATTTCTCATCCTCGGATAGGTAAGGTGAACCCTCGTTTTGACCGACTCGACCTGACAGTGCCAGGGAACCTCGACTATGCTCCATGTCTCCTGGTCATAATACGGCGGGATAAAATCGGGTATCTCCGTTACCGTGCTCCACAGAAGGTCAATTGTGCCATCATCAATTACATCAACACACAAGCTGTCCCAATCCGCCGGGTAACTGGACAGGTTCGAGGCTTCATCCATCGCCACAATCCTGTAGAAGAATTCACCGATTGCTTCCGAATCAATCTCCCCCGAATACACTCCCCACAATGAGTCATACTCGAGAGGGATACTTCTTGTTCCTGCTCCATCTGTCAGCTCAATCCAGACACTATCTATCTCTCCATTGTCACTTACCTCGACCGAAATGCTCTGCGGAAACATAAGATAGGATAGGACGGAATCTATGGGCACAAACTCGATAACAGGAGGGATGGTGTCTCTCCCGATGTGAAAGGAAAAGACGGAATCAGGAGCGGACTTTGGGAGATAACCCAATCTACCCAGTGAGTCTGCCGCCTGTATAAAATACTGAACATCCACCTCGCCGGGAAAAGAGAGCTCACAGAAAAACGAATCTCCCGAGGGTGTAAACGGGATGGTATCTGTCATTCCACCAAATGTCAAAATAAGCCTGACTGATGATGTGTCCAGAGGCGATGTCGGTGAGACAACCGTTGCCACGAATGTGACGGTGGTATATTCTCGGTCAGTGATTGGAATATGGTATATTCTCGGTGCTCGCATCTCCATAGCGAGTTGAACCGCCCGATATGCATCGACCAGACCATAGCCAGAGATATTATCCATTCCGGTATCGCCTATGTCCACTGCCGTTTCCGACAGGATACGATAGACATCATCGTAATCGAGTGTCGGATTGGCTGAGAGCATAAGTGCGACGGTGCCTGCTATATGCGGGGATGCCATACTCGTTCCACTCATCAGGGTATAGCCGCCCGTTCCAGCCTCGGCTGATAGGATATCGACACCCGGTGCTGCGATGTCCGGTTTTGTTGCTCCGAACCAGGGGAAGTCAGAAGGTGCAGGTCCGCGGCTTGAGAAATATATGATATTATTTGAAGCATCCGTTGCACCTGCTGCTATGACATTCGGGTAGTTCCCTGGAGGGGTTGTCGAGGAAACCTCCGGCCCATCATTTCCGATGGCAAAGACAGGGATTATACCGAGAACCCGCCACAATCTGACATCATCGTAGTATAGCATCCCCTCACGGCAGAAGAGCTCACCCCAGGAGTTATTGACGAGCCTCGGAAAATCGTCCGTATAGGCGTTGCCATCCGGGTCGGCAATGAACTGGAAGCCAGAGTGTATAATAAAGTCCCTCGATGTCGAGTTGTCCCGGAATATCTTTACTGCCATCCAGAGTGCGCCGGGGGCAACCCCTATCCCACCCTGTCCACAGACTGTTCCCATCGTGTGCGTCCCGTGTCCGTGCCCATCCTGTGGGTAGAGCGGATACTCATCTGTCGGGTCGAACCAGGCAACCCTTCCAGGCTCGACATTGCCAAGAAAGTTCCCCTCGAGGTCGGGATGAAAGCCATCGACACCAGAATCCATACCGCCGACTATAACACCCGTGCCATCGATGCCAAGCTCCGAGTGGACCTCGTCAGCCCGGATTGCACCGATATTGTCCCAGGCATCCTTTGCTTCGGATAAGATAGGCTCACCAAGCTCTCGCTCACAGTCGAGCACAATCCTTCCGACATCTCCCCTTCCTGCGAGCTTGCTGACGACATCCTGCGTGGTCATAATGTATATTGCATTTATTGTCCAGAAGGAGATGATGGTATCGACCTCTCCCCTATTTTGCTGGAGGAAATCGAGAACCTGCTTCTGCGAGGACGAGGCGAGTTGCTTAAGATATGATATTATCCATGATGGAGCTTGCCCCTGAAACGAGTCGTAGTCCGGTCTTGGCAGGATATATGCTATGACACCAATTTTGTTGGGTTCAAATTTGCCGGCGAAAAGTGGGAGACAGGAGAAAAGGAGGATAATAAGAGCAACGATATGCGGCAGAGAGGACTTGAACCTCCAACCTGCAGATCCGGAATCTGCTGCTCTATCCATTGAGCCACTGCCGCACATAATTTATATATATTCAAAAATAGCTGATTAACAAGCGAAAAACGGTATCACTGAAGCTGACAACCCGGATAATCCCAACAACTTAATCCCTGAATAACAAAAGATACTTTGCATCGAGCCTTATCTCATTAGTTACTTCTGCTGAGAGAATTTAATCGAGGGGACACGTTTGCTCTTGAGTTCTCCACTCAGAACCATTTCGGCTACCTGATAGGTTGACAATTTTCTGTATTTTTCTTCCGGTATCTCGATTTCCAGTTCGCGGATGAGTAGCCTCTTTGAGTTGTATATAAGCTCGAAACGATGAGAAAATGGGTCTTCTGTCCACTCCTTTGCAAACAGAGCGAACGAACGGTCTCTGAACCAGATGCCCAGGTAAGATTTACCCGACTTGCCTGTGAACTCTCGAATGAACGCATTCTTTGTCTTGATGCCACGCCTGAGCCTTGCCGATTCAGACACACGCTTCTTCCTTCTTGCCACGACGAATCCTCCTCTGTTACGGGCACACGCCCCGTTGCTTAGGTTGCTCGAACCTGTTCATTGAGCCGCCGCCAGATGTAATTTATATATAGAAAAATAGCTGATTAGCAAGCGAAAAACAACTCTGTCGTATCCCTTGCTCATTCTTCTGGTGTTAGATTTTCGACCTCAGCGAAGGCATCCGGTATGGCGAGCATAATGTCTCCTGCAATCATTGCTCGGGTGGTGAGTCGCTCGGCGGCGATATCACCTGCTAGCCCGTGAATGTACGCCCCGAGACGCGCAGCATCGAGTGGTGAGCATCCCTGCGCAAGAAATCCACCAATAAGCCCTGATAGGACATCTCCACTCCCAGCAGTAGCCATACCGTCGTTGCCAGTCGGATTGAGATAAATCTTATCTCCTTGAGCGATTATCGTTGGATTGCCCTTGAGAAGTAAAACAGCATCAACGAACATATCCTTATACTCGAGTGCAAATTTCAGTCGATTGGTAGAGACCTCCTTGACCGGTGCATCGATGATTCGTGCGAACTCGCCCGAATGAGGGGTTATAATGTATGGGGCTTTAACCTTCTTCCAGATTTCCCTGTCTTTCGCCAGGGCAAATAGTGCATCGGCATCGAATAATGTTGGTATCGTCGTTTTTTGTGCAATGCGGAGCACAGCCTCGCGTGTCTCATAGTGCCTGCCGAGACCGGGTCCGATAATTAGAGCATCGACAGAAGAGAGATATTCATATATCACGCCGAGGGAGCGCAGTGAGATAGCGAATCTATTTTTGATGTTCGGCAGATACAGCTTAACAGCCTCGGTTGCCTTCATTTCAAGCACAGGGGCAACTCCCTCTGGCACGGCGAGATAGACAAGCCCCGCACCCGAGCGAAGGCAGGAAATAGCAGAGAGATACGCTGCTCCTGTCATACCTTTCGAGCCAGCAACAACAAGCGCCTTCCCTGCATCACCCTTGTGCATATCAGGAAAACGGCGGGGTAGAAGCCTTGCTATATCCTCCAGTTCATCGGCGAAGAAGCGAGGTGAGACTTCCTCGATAAGCTCCGACGGCACTCCAATATCGACAATATAAAGCTCACCAGTCCTTCCTCTCCCCGGGTGGAAGATATGCCCCAGTTTAGGGTAGGCAAATGTCACTGTGGCATCGGCGTAGATGCTCGTTCCACCATCCTGTCCCGTGTCACCATCGATACCCGAGGGTATATCCACAGAGACAACAGGTATGTTTGTCTTGTTTATCGCATCGATTATCTCACGGTAAGGTTCTCCTATCTTCCCCCTGAACCCCGTGCCGAATATCGCATCGATTATCATCTCAAAATCCAGATTAGCAGGGGATTCGTTTATTTCATAGACCGGTATTCCAAGCTCTACTGCCCTTTTGAGGTTCAGCCTCGCATCTCCCTTGAGCTCGTCCTTTGCACCGACCAGGAAAACCTCGACAGAATACCCTTTTCCCGCAAGATGCCTCGCTGCAACGAACCCATCTCCACCGTTGTTTCCTTTTCCACAAAAGACAGCAACTTTCTTCCCGCCTGTGTCTTTGAGGAGCGTATCAGCAACATCGGCAACACCCTCGCCTGCTTTCTCCATTAACTGCTGACCAGGGATACCTATTTCATCTATTGTTTTTCTGTCGAGTGCCTTCATTATGCTATTGGTTACTATGTTCATTCTTCCCTCCTATGTTGGAGCTTCAAGATAAGAAGAATTGTCCACTTTTCAAGGTAAATATATTTACTTGACACGAAGAGCGAAAATTAGTATTATAAACACTGTGAGTAGCAAGATTGGTCACTTTTTCATCTTTGGAATCGATGAGGCTGTTCATCTCGATGATTTTATCCGCTTTGCAAGGAGAATCGGTCTCGGTGGAGTGATACTTTTCTCCCATAATTTCAGGGATGCAAAGGACTTAAAGGAATTGACAACCCTCTTAAAGGGAGAGATTCCAGCTCCCTTTTTAGTTTATATCGACCAGGAAGGTGGTGAGAAGAACCGCATCAAGGAGGGAATCTACACACATCCATCAAACAGGGAGATGCAGGAAAAGGGTATCGATATACAGGATGCATATTTTCATTCATCTGCTGAGCTTGTGAAACTCGGTATCGATGTCAACCTTGCGCCCGTCTGTGATGTGGTTGCAATGAACAATATTTTATATGAAAGGTCTTTTTCCGGTAGAACGGATGTGGTGAACCGCTCGGTCAGGAAAGCAATATCAGGTATGAAGAAAGCGGGAATTTTTCCTTGTGCCAAACATTTCCCTGGATTGGGAGATGCGGAGTTCGACCCGCACAAATCCCTCGGAGAGCTGAATCTACCCCTGAATAATTTTTTAGACAGAAATATCCCCCCCTTTCGTGAAGCAATCTCATGCGGAGTTGAGTTCATTATGACATCACATTTCGTTATCCCTGAATGGGATAGTTCTCCTGTAACTTTTTCTCCCAGAATAATTGACTTTTTGCGTAAAAACTTGCATTATAGTAATATAATACTCACTGATGATATGATGATGGGTGCAGTTCAGGGCAATATGCCAGATGTGGCAGTGTCTGCTTTTGTCGCAGGGCACGACATCATTCTTATATGCTCGGATTTCGAGATGCAAAACCTTACTTATGAGAAGTTCCTTTCAAAAGGGGTTCCGAGGGGGAGAACCGAAGAAAGCAAGGATAAACTTTTAAGCATCTGGTTGGGACAAAAAGAGGATGAAACATAGTGTCATAGAAATTGTCCTGTTGTTCATTATTATTTCTCTCCATTTAATCAATCTCCAGGGTAGTGTGAAGATTGCATCCATTCGCTGGGAAGGGAGTTATCCAGCAGTGGATGGTGTATTTGAGCGGATAAAGGCAGTGCTCGAGGAGCACCCGGACTGCGATATGGTGATAGCCCCGGAGTTTGGACTTATGGTCAACACAGGATACAGTTTCACCACCTATGTCGAATTTTTCGGTGCTATGGGCGAGGTATCCTGGGTTCCTGTCGGGGCATACGGCGACAGAACAGTAGCAATTCTCGATACGATATCAATCCTTGCCAGGGAGCACCACTGCACAATCATTCCTGGAACGCTTGGGGAATATCGTCCTGGAATACCGGGATACGGCGGCATCCCACCAAACTACGCCAACACCGCTCCTGTATTCTATCCCGATGGGGAAATCCATCATCTAAGGAGAAAAGCCGAGGGTGGAAGAGGCACAACATATGAGTTCAAATCGATGAGGCAGGATACACTGTGGCTTCGGGACTCGACATTTACTACATTTTATATCGGCATCTGTAACGAGATAAGCAGGGATTCACTCTACAATGGAGACAGAGGCGAGGCGGAGATATTTATCTACCTGCAGGCGACGATGTTCACGGGCTCACTCGGCACTATGGAAGATATTCAGGCAAGGGCAGATGTCTCGGGTGTAACAGGATTCGGCTCATCGCATCGCAGACCATTCTGGTATATGATAACAGGAGACGCCTGCAACGATACCCCGTGGTTCGGGACAGCAGAATTTTTCTCCGGGAGCAACGGCTTCTTCTATATCCCAAATCTGTATGAAAGCGAGCCTGATGAATGGGTTCTACTCGATGGTTTCGAGGTAACGAGTGAATGGGTGATAGCCTATCTGCCAATCGAGGGGCACTCACCGGTGGAGGAAATAGCGGCTTTGCATCCTGTCCAAATGTCGATTTCGGTATATCCGAACCCGTTCAACTCCGCCTGCCACATCTCGGTCGATACCCCTCAAATCTACGGAGAAATCCAGATTGACATATTTAATATAAAAGGTGAGAAGATAGAATTGCAGAAGATTCAATGCAGCTCGGGCAGGACAGAAATTGTCTGGAGACCAGCAAAGTCGGTTCCGTCAGGTGTATATATTGTCAGGGCAACAACAAGAGGTATGACTGCTTCTGAGAAGGTAATGCTCATAAAGTAAGGGAGGGCAAATAGGATGTTAACCAAGATAAAAATAAAAAATTTCAAAGTTTTTGAGGATGTTGAAATTGAGCTTGATAATCCTGTAGTTTTCATTGGCCCGAATAATTCAGGGAAAACAACAGCATTGCAGGCATTATCTTTGTGGGAAATTGGATTAAAAAGGTGGGTAGAAAAGCGAGGTGGCAAAACCATCCCCAAAGAGAGAAAGGGCGTTACAATTTATCGACCGGAATTAGTTTCATTACCTGTCGATATGGCAAAAGTTCTATGGCATAAACTTCATGTTCGAGAACTTAGCTTTGATGATGGGAGACAAAAGACAAAGAATGTATTTATCACAATATGCGTTGAAGGAATAACTGATAATAAAGAATGGCAGTTCGGCTTGGATTTTTACTATTCAAACGACCAGGTGTTTTATTGCCGTCCTATAGCAACCGAAGACGGAATAATGAAAGT
>NATO01000059.1 GCA_002085385.1 candidate division Zixibacteria bacterium 4484_93 | reverse complement strand
AGCCCGTCAACGATGATAAGGAGAAAAAAGCCGAATATATAATACCATTTGTAGCGTATTATGTATTTCTTTAGCCTGTAAAATGTCCTCATACATATCCTTTTATCTCAAGAAGAGAACCCTTGTTCGGAAGGTTTTACCTGGGGCTTTTACCCGCACGAGATACATCCCTGATGGGAGAGATTTTGGCTCCCAGGAAACAGTCTTACCTTCCGCTTCGCTATGGAACACCAGCTCACCGTTGATGTTGAATATCTCAATCCGCTCGATTTTTCCATCTGGGGCGGAGAAACGAACTGTTGAATTGAATGGATTCGGGTAGATAAAAACCTCGCCTGAGTGAGGGCTATCCTCCTGTGTAATAAACGGTGGTAGCGCACCGAATGTCTTGAGATAGCGTGAGTCATCCGACATAGAGAGGAGGTATCTTGTCCCTTCGGCCGGTATATCGAGCATCCCTTCTCCTCGTGAGAGCACCCAGTATCCGTTTCCGGGGGAAAGCTCTGTTTCCGGGAGATACAGCGGTGGGGATGTTCTGAACCGGTAAGCAGGTGGTATGACGAGTCCATCCGGGAGGGAGGTAGTCTCGTTCGTTGCGGAGATGAGGTTCCAGCCGGGGAAAAGTTCCGTTCTTATCTTCTCTATCGGGATGCCGACAATAAGGGTCGTTTCCGGCAGGCTCGAGTGGACAAAATACCCTGAGCCTGTTATATGTCGTTCGGGGGCAAAGAAGCACCCTCTCGGGTTATCATAGACGAATGCTAACGATGGGAAAAGTTCGTCTGTTCTGTAAGATGATGGATACACAGGGAGTGAGACGAGGTTCCAGCCGTTGGAGAGTTGGATGGGAAACTCTATCTGTGGCTTGAAGAAGAAATGTATTGTCAATGTCTCTCCGAGGGTGAACCGAAAGCTGTCATACGACTTCATATCCAGCCAGTTGTTCAGAAGGAACACACCTTCTCCAAGCATCTCGGGGTTCCAGGATACTGTCGCATCCCCTTCTCCACTGGTTTCTATGCACCAGACGGTTGTATCGCTGTCCGTTCCGCGGTAGTCGTTTGCAAGATGGTGCAGTGCATAGTATCTTTCATCCTCGATGTAGAACTTCGCATCGACAGAGGCTCCTATGGGTGGGAGCATAATCCTGTCGACGAGGAAATCGAACCCGTCTGTCGCTCCCCTTGCCAGCCCGAAGTAGAGCCGCTGCGGATTGAGCGGGAAGGAGGATACAACAAGCTCGCAGGTGAAAACAAGATTGACCTCAAATTCCGTGCAAATGGCTCCATCGAGCCTGTTCGGAGAGCAGATATCAGGAGAATCCATAATATCTGTTAAGCAGATGGAAAGCGTTTCCCTGTCCTCGAGTATGATTCCCGCCTTTACTGTTGATATGATGAGTGTGTCTCCGGCAAATGTCAGAGCCGAATCCGGTATGGAAACGACACTATCGTTTATAATAAATGTAAGCGAGTCGTAATCGACGCCGCTTATGTTATCCCAGAGCACGAACATAATCTCCGGCTGACGGATTGTCAGGATACTCCCAGGACTTGGTGAGATTACCTCCGCCAGAGGCGGTTCCGTATCGACGATGAAATACCCCGATACCGGCTCACCTATGCAGGCACCCTCGGTATCGGATAAATTTATAAGAGAGAATCTAATCGTATCACCGTTTGAGAAGGGACTGGTTGGATAAAATTCGAGCAGGCTGTCCGAGAGCGAAAGCTCGGGGGAATCCGCTGTATACTCCACCCCGTTCACCAGCAGATGGATACTCTCGGCATCTATCTCACCGTCGTCTGTTATCAGGAAGCTTATCTTTTGGTCAGGGCAGGAGCTAATTGCTCCTATAGGGGGGGATAGCAATTCTGCCTCGGGCGGTCTGTTCGATGCATATCCAAGATAGATATAAGCCTTGCCATCGTCCTCCCGATAGCAGTCAGCCCGAGCCGCGGTTATGACTATGTCCTCGTATCCATCGCCGTTTATGTCGCCGATGCGTCTTATACTCCAGCCGAAACGGTCGCCGTAGTTCTCGGCAAACATCACTATATCCGGGATAGTATCGAGGCTTTCGCCGCCAAAGTATATACTGACCATACCGCCGGGAGTGCCTGTTATGGGGTCATAGCTCGAGGCAACCGCAAGGTCGAAAAACCCGTCTCCATTTATGTCGCCGACGGAGGATGTGTTTGTGCCGAGATTCTGCTCCTCACCGTGCCCCTCGATGATAAGGTCGGGAATGCTGTCTGTCTCCTCACCGCCAAGATAGACATAAACCTTTCCAGAGGATTCTGCATCCCCGTGGTGATGATATGCCCCCGACGCGAAATCATCGTATCCATCCCCGTTCATATCTCCGAGCCCTGCTACAACTCCGCCAAAGAAGTCCATCGTGTCCTCGCCACTGACGATTACATCGGGGATTGTGTCGAGCAGCTCGCCACCGAAGAAAATCTCGGCAAGCCCTGGAGCCTCCCAGTATCTTCCAGCCTGAACAGAACCAACAATCAGGTCGGGCGCACCATCTCCGTTTATGTCGTATCCGCCATCGAGGTCGCACCCGAAGTCGTTCAGTGAATCAAGCCCGGTCAGGACGATGTCTGCCTCGCCATCCGCTGTTTCCCCACCGAAGTAGATATAGACCTGCCCAGTTCGGTCTCCGAGTGCATCGTTGTAAAGGGCACCGACCGCCACATCATCGAAGCCGTCTCCATTTATGTCTCCGAGCCCAGTTACCGCGTAGCCATAGTTATCAACGAACTCACGCCCCGCCATCTCGACATCAGGGATACCATCGAATGCCGGTCCGCCGAAGAAGATATAGGCTTTACCTATGCCGAGTGAGACATTTGCGCCGACAAGCAAATCGGAGAAGCCATCTCCATTGAAGTCGCCTGCCGGGGATACCGATATGCCGAACTGGTCGCGCTCTTCCTCACCCTCTATGATGAAATCTGGCAGACTGTCCATATCCGGTCCACCGCGATAGATGAATACCGCTCCACGGGATGAATTCCTCATAGGTGTCCCAATAATGAGTTCGGGATATTCATCCCCTATCAGATTTACGCCGCAGGCTGACCAGCCATAGTATGCACCCGACTCATCGCCTGCAAAACTCTTAAAGAGGGATAGCGTATCCTGTGCTTCTGCAGAGCAAAAAATAGTGGTAAGCAGAATAAGTGTGAGAACAAAAGCTCTCATTTTTCCTCCTGCCAGGGGTCAGTAAAGAATTTATCGAAGTTTGGCAAAAAATCAAATCTTTTGTCTGGAGAAAAGTTTTGCATCGGTGAATATAGAGTCGTTCCGGGAGATGATATGCCCGACGAGACTTGCCACCATAGTGGGAAGGATAAGAGATGTTCCTGCAGCCTCCGCAGAGAATATTGTCATAGCGAGCGGTGTGTTCGTTGACGATGCGAAAAATGATAGTGCCCCGGCGACAGAGGCTATCTCCGGTGGAATGCCGAGAGGGAGTTGTCCGAAGAGTGCGCCGACAGCAGCTCCTATGAAAAATGTCGGGAGCACCAGACCTCCAGCAGCCCCAGAACCAACTGTCAGAGCTGTGGCAACCATTTTCCCTACAAGAAGAAAGATAATAACCAGAGTCGCAATTTCACAGGGGTTCTCAAAGAGCGTGTTTATCGTTTCATACCCCAGCCCCCAGATGTGCAAATCCTTCCCTATGAAAATGTGGTTTACCGCATACAGTATCGAAAGAATTCCGCCTGCCAATGCGGTCTTCAAATAAAGTGCCCTCTTCCATCTGCGGAAGGAAAGCTGGACGGTTCGGAAAAACCTCGTCCAGAAGCTCGATACAACACCGGATAGGATTCCAAGAAGAATATAGACAACGATATTCTTCGATGGGAGATTGTAGTTACGGATGTTCAAGGGGACGGAGAAGTACAGTGCATTTGGTAGGAGATGAATGTAGACGAGATGGGCTGAGATGCTTGCGAACCCGGAGAGGGCGATAGCGCGATACTCTATGTCGTTTAAGAAGAAAAGCTCGGCAGCAAAAACCGCCCCTGCGATGGGAGCATTGAATAGGGCTGAGAACGAAGCTGCGACTCCGGCGATGACGATATATCGAGATGAAAGCCCCCTGAGAACGGGTAGCCTTCCGAGGTTGGATGCCCAGGCAGCTGATACCATAATTGCCGGTCCCTCTCTCCCGCCGCTCCCTCCGAAGGCAACTGTCGCCGTGTAAGCGAGTATCTCCACGGGGATGCTGAGTATTCCCATAATCCCCTTTTCTCTGTGGACAGCAACAAACACCCTGACAAGCCCGTGTCGGATCCTACTTGATGTCTTGGATATTACAAGCCCCGAAAGAAACAATCCGACTGGCGGTAGAAGAATAACACCCCAGAGATGCGACAGGGCAGGGGAGATGGTATCTATACCGAGAAACAGGAACAGCTGGAAGATATAGATGAGACCCCCTGTCGTGGCACCGACAAATATCCCTGCAACAATCCACCGGAGACACTCGATGAGCTGTTCCTTGAGATTTTTCCAATACTCCTTCCTATACACACCCCTAATTTAAGGTTTTTTTTGAGAAATCAAGTGGTTTAATCCATTGCATCAAGGATGGTTTTTTGTATATTTGCATCGGAGGGGGTTTGTGAACGGAGAAAGTAAAATGACCATCGATGATTTGAATCAGGAAATAAAAGGATGCCACAAATGTAGGCTATCGGAGACGAGAATAAATGCTATCTGTGGTGAGGGAAACCAGAATGCTAAATTGATGCTGATAGCTCAGGCACCCGGAGAGAATGAAGACAGAGAAGGGAAAATGTTCATTGGTCCCTCTGGAAAGGTATTGGATGAATTGTTGAGAGCCTCCGGTGTCAAGAGAGAAGAGATTTATATGACAAATCTGATTAAATGTATGCTCCCGAAATATAGGAAGCCAAAGCAGGATGAAATCGAGATTTGCAGTGAATATCTCCTCAAGGAAATGGAAATAATAAATCCTGATATACTAATTCCACTGGGTTATTATGCAACCAGATATATCTTTGAGAACTATGCTATTCCGTTGCCACCCAGACCAGAATTTTATACGGTTTATGGCAGACTTGTTCTGACCGACGATAGAAAAATATTCCCTTTGAGACATCCTGCAGCTGCCCTTTATCACCCATCTGTCGAAGAAGAGATGCTGGAAAACTATCGCAGGATGCGGTTTTTTCTCACAGATTGTAAATGGTATCCCGTCTGCCCGATGAAAAGATACTATGAGGAGGGTAGGTTGGATAAGAGATGGATAGAGCTTTACTGTAGAGGAGATTGGGGGAACTGCGTTCGTTATCGGATGGAGGAGAGCGGAGAACCGCATCCGGATTGGATGCTTCCCGATGGCTCTGTTGACGAAAGATTGCGCGAAGGGGGCTTATGAAAAGGATATTTATTCTTATCGCTATTCTTTTGCCAGGTGTTCTTTTCTCGTTGCCCCTGCCGAGATATGGTGTCTGGGCGGACCTCTCGCGGGACAAATATATTCTTGTCGATACCCGCTTCTCCTACCGTGATTATACCCGTTTCTATTCGCCAGGTCGTGTCGGGTTTGTCGAGCTCAAGGATTCCCTGCTCATCGAGCGGATGCTTGAGGCAGATGTAACATTTTCACCGACCAGAGAAATATTCGTTCAGGCTCGCATCCCTTATAAAGAGCGTCTTTTCCTGTTTGGTACGAAGGCAGAGGCGAATGGGATAGGTGACATAGTTGCAATTCTCGGCTACCGGAACCGCATATCGGATGAGATTCCCTGCCTTTTTGTTGGAGCAAGTTTCCCCACCGGCGATACGGCATCGGATTCTCCTCTTGGGACGGGTAGTTTTGATATAACGGTTGGTGTGTCAAGTGTCACTCGGGACTATCAGGACAACGAGGCACTCGATTTCTCCGGGCATCTTGCGATATGGCTTCGCAATCTAACAGGAAACGAGGATGTAGAGCTTTCTAATGAGGCGGAGATAGACTACTGGATTAGATACCCTGTCTATATCGCCGACAAGCCGAGGCTGGGGCTGGTGGGAGAGACATACATCCTTCTCGGGGAGAATATAAAGGCTCACTACTTGGTCGATTTGACGCTCGGTATATTTTTTACACCCATCGATTGCACAACGGTCGAGCTCTCCTGCAGTTATCCTGTTTTATCGAAGGATAGAGAAAATTATCAGTTTTCACCCTCACTGAGGCTATCCTTTTCCGTTCCGAGAGGGGGCAAATAGGAGAAAAGCTCATTCAACGAGCTTTTTATGGAGTTTGTGACAGCCCGTGATGTGATGGTTGCTCCCGTGATTGCCTTTATCTTACCGCCATCCTTGTTCACCAGAAGCTCATCGGGGGTAAGCCCTCTGAACTGCTTCTGGAACCAGTCATCCTGTGAGTGTGTTCCGAGCCCTGGTGTCTCCTGCTGATAAACGACCTTAATCCCTCTTATACTGCCGTTTTTATCCACTCCAACGACTGTCCTGACAGTCGATGAGAACCCGCTTCCATACGCTGTTGTAACATACCCCAGAGATACTGTGGTGTCCGGGTTTTTGTATGCCTCGTAGTATTCCTTGCCGTTTTCTGCCTCCCTCCGGACAAAAACTACCGCATCGGGCATAACGGATTTTATCGCCTGCTGCTTTTCGAGCCTCTCCTGTTCCTCTATCTTTGGGCGGGTAATTGAGTTAATCTTGGCGAGAGCCACCGCCGCGATGAGTGTCACAATGAAAAGTGTTCCTCCAAGCTTCAGTATCCCATCGGTCTTCACTTCTTCTTGACCTCCCCGAATGTTCTCGGTTTCGTCCATCGGTCGATGAGTGGCACGGTGATATTCATAAGCAAGATGGAGTATGAGACCCCCTCAGGATAGCCGCCGAACCGCCTTATCAAAACTGTCAAGACCCCTGCGCCAATCCCGAATATCCATCTCCCTTTTGCAGTTATCGGGCTTGTGACCATATCGGTTGCCATAAAGAATGCCCCAAGCATAAGCCCGCCTGTGAACAGCTGAAAGGCGACATTCCCGTTGAAAAGTCCTGTCTCTCCTCCAAGCATCCAGCCGAGCAGAGCCACCGTTCCGATGTAGGAAACCGGTATCCTCCAATCGACTATCCTGACTATTATGAGGATGAGCCCGGTCAGTATGATGAGGGCAGCCGATGTCTCGCCGATGCATCCGCCTATCTTTCCCCAGAACATATTTTGCCAGCCGGAATACAGCCCCTCG
Organism: candidate division Zixibacteria bacterium 4484_93; assembly: GCA_002085385.1. GTDB lineage: Bacteria > UBP14 > UBA6098 > 4484-93 > 4484-93 > 4484-93. Next base: position 2,374 of record NATO01000059.1, on the reverse strand, counting down.
ATGGTCTGCACGGCGATAAGGGTTAAAATAAGTGCTCTCGGACCGAAGAGATATGTGGCAAACACAAGCTCCGGTATAAGTGCCAGAACCACTGCATACATAATCTTCGGTATGCTATATCGCCCCTTGAGATGCGGTGCTGGTGTAACAATGAATTTCGGGTTGTCAGCCATTTTGCTTCCTGCTTCTTATGATATTTGTCACCTCGGATTTTCCATACTTTATAAGCTGAACAAGGTTGCGTTCTGAAGGGCAGACGAAGGAACAGGAGCCGCACTCGATGCAGTCCAATATATGGTTATCCTCTGCCTTCTCCCAATCCGAGTTCTCTGCGAAATTCGCAAGCTCGGTCGGGACCAGATTCATCGGGCAGACATCCACGCACTTTGCACACCGGATGCAAGGTTTTGGCTCGTTGACTGCTGCTTCTTTTTGCCCGAGAATAAGTATCCCGCTTGTCCCCTTGATAATGGGGAACTCGTCGGTATACTGTGCAATTCCCATCATAGGACCGCCTGCAATGAGTTTTGCTGGCGGTTCGCTTGTTCCATCGCAGACGGATATGAGCTCCTTTGCCTGCGTTCCGAGCCTGACGAGGAGATTCGCAGGTGTGTTCACAATCGAGCCAGTGACAGTTACCACCCGTTCGATGAGCGGGATTCCGAGTGCCACAGCATCAAATAGAGCTTTCGCTGTTCCGACATTCTGGACATATGCTCCAACATCGAAAGGCAACCCGCCTGAGGGGACCTCTCTGCCGGTCAGAGCCTTTATCAGTTGCTTCTCGGCACCCTGTGGATATTTCGTCCTGAGCGATACAACCGTTATATCGCTCCCTGAGAGCTTCTGTGACAGTATCTTCACAGCCTCGGGCTTATTGTCTTCTATGGCGACGAATCCGTTTTCCGCGCCGAGGGTGTACATTATCATCTTCATCCCCTCGATAATCTCGTCGGGGAACTCGAGCATAAGCCTGTAGTCTGCGGTGAGATACGGCTCGCACTCGGCACCGTTTAGGATGACCGTGTCTATCTTTTTCCCCTCGGGAGGTGAAAGCTTCACATGTGTCGGGAATGTCGCTCCTCCCATACCGGCGAGCCCGGCACTCTTTGCAATATCGATAATATCCTTTGGAGAAAGTGATTGCCAATTCTCGACAGCTGTTAGCTCAGAGGAGAAGCGCTCCTCGCCATCGTTCTCGATTATGATTGTATCGAGTTTTTTGCCGAGTGGGTGGTGGAAAGGCTCAATCGATTTGACGACGCCCGAGACAGGCGAATGCACAGGAACGGAGACAAACCCGGCAGGCTCTGTTAGCCTCTGCCCCCTGTCAACTTTGTCTCCTTTTGCAACGATTGGCTTCCCGGGCGCTCCGATATGCTGGGAAACAGGGATGTATAAAATCTTTGGCGGGTCGGCTTTCCTTATCGGCTTTTCCTCGGTGAGCTGCTTGCATTCAGGCGGATGAACTCCACCTTTGAACCGTCTCATAATTTCCCTTTCCTTAGATTAGGAAATAAATTTATGATGGAAAAGCTGGATGTCAAGAAAATCTGGCTATTATATCTCGGAATATCGTTTTCTTACCTCGTCGAGTTTTCCGCAGCTCTTTTTCCCCTCGGGGCAGTATCCGAGGCGGATGCATCTTGGACCCGCCTTCTTGAAGATAACAGGTGCGACACCTTTCACAAGCACAAGCATCCTATCGGCAACAACTTTTATCTCCCACTGTGCCCGATTGCAGGTGCGAAGCCCGAAGAAATGATATAGTTCCCTCGCATTCATAGTCGTTATGATGTCCGTTGTATTCCCTGAAAGGTATGTGTAGATGGCTGTCTCTTTTGGAACACGGGATGCGAGAAATTTCTTATACAGGCTCTCTGAGCGTCGGAAGGCTTCCTTGTAAAGGTGTAAAAGCTCTTTTCTCTTTTTTATCGTTTCGGGGATGACAAAGTTTTCGCTCTTGCCGACATCGGCGAGGCTCGGTATGACAGGTGACTGCATCCTGTGGCGTGCTATGTGTGTCAGGGCAGGAAGCGAAATACCTCCTATCCTGAAGCTGAAGCTTGCCTGCTCGAGAGCCCTCTCCCGCCGGGAGCATAGAATGGAATCCAACACCTTCTCGAAAAACTCCTCTGTGTATAAATTCTTTATTCTCTCCGTGTCTCCAATGCTTTTCTCCATAACCGCAGCAGTAAATACAACCCTTTCGGGGTCGGGTGTATATGATAGGAGTTCGACGGTGGGTTTCTCACCCTCGGAACGAGTAAGGTTGTGCTCCCTCGATAGCTTGTGGATGAAATCATCCTCTGCTGGTTTTTCGATAAGATTCCCAAGGTTGGAGAATATACAGGGAATGAGTTTTTGCATCTCC
>NATO01000058.1 GCA_002085385.1 candidate division Zixibacteria bacterium 4484_93 | reverse complement strand
ATCCTTGTTCCAGGTGGCAGCCTGCGCTCGAACAGATGTGTGGTCCATACCCAGAACAACATTACCCTTCAATCGGAGCTCATCTTTGTTTTTTAAGCTTGTCTCCAAGAAATCGGAGTGGATAAGTTCCACACCGCCGTATGAGAAGCGGACAAAGGTTAGAAAGAAAATGGTTGCAAGAAGCCTTTTCATAAATCCTGAGAGCCGGGAAGCCTCCCCGCGTAGGTATCACGGAAAAGCCCCGTCGCTCCAAGCCCCTCCTTGAAACGGGCAAGGCCGAAGTTCGGCTCCATATCAAGCGTATAGGTGCCAAAATCGAGATACCGAAACCCACGCTCTATACCCCAGCCGATGATATGATAGAAAAGCAGATTCACCGGACGAAGATGCTGGAAATCCTCATTATGACTTATGTAGAATGCAAGGAGCACCCGGGGGTTCGCCACAAATATCACAACACCTGCTATAAGCTCGCTATGATAGTAGTTGCCAAACAAGAGAATCTTCTCCTGGAAAAGCCGGTGAAGGTGTAAAAGCTCATCGAGTGTGTGCGTCGGCTTGACCTGATGACGCATACCGAGGTTCCTCTCAAGGATGCGATAGAACTGCTTCCAATCGGAGGACAACCTCACCTCCGCACCCTCTCGCTCACCCTTGCGAACAGCAGTTCTCGCCTCCGGCTTGAAACGAGCAAAATTATCATCGATATTCCGCTCGAGCCTGAGGACAGCGGTCAGTTCACGCTTGAGAAATGTAAAACCATACTTCGCAAGAACAAAATCGATATGATTGTGTGGAAATAGATAATATATCTGAGGCGTTTGTGTGAGGACGAGACGGGAGAACCCCTCTTTCGATAAGAATCCAAGAGCAGACTCAACCATCCGATATGAACTGTATATACCCATATTGTTTGCAACGACAAATCCACCGTAAGATGCCCCACGATGCGACACAACCGTATCCCCCTCGATGACAGCAGGCAGGATACCGATTATTTTCCCCCTGTGGCGGAAGATAAGCCCCAGTTCATCAAATCTACCCGGCGGGTGATAAGATAGAAATCGACGCAGGTGAAAGATTGTTCCATTGTTCGCCTGAAGGACAAAGTTCTCCCACTCATCATATCTATCCTGCGTGTAGAGCTCTATTTTCACCGCTCACCTCACTATGGCAAATTTTGCTTTCCCTGTCGAGGAATCTCCCCTCGCAACAACAATATATATACCCGATGCAACAAGCTCACCAGAGCCATTTCTCCCATCCCAGTGCACCTTAGTATCAAAACCGACTGTCCACTTCGGGAAATAATGAACAAGCTCGCCGGAGGAGGTGTAGATAAAAACCTCAGCATCGAGTGGCACCCCGGAAACGGTCAACTCGCTAGGAGAGTCATACTCTATAACAAATGGGTTCGGATAAACCAGCAGGGATATCTCGTCAGCACTTGTCTCGGCAATCAGGAGGGAAGAAAGCCCTCTGTCGGTGATAAATGTCACTATCCCGTGGTCATCGTTTATGTGGATGCCGGAGACATAATCGGAGATAAGCCCTGAATGTTCATCCACATCTCCTGTTAGAGAGAAACTCGAGCGGATTGTCTGGGTCGATATGTTGTCAGCAAATATCACACAGGCACCATCAGATGTCCCGACCCATTTGTCGTCCCAGCGGTCAATTGCCACCGCAAGAACATTGAGAGACAGGTCATTCGGTAGAGCAACCTGCTGGATGAAACCATACGAGGGGTCATAATAACACAACCCCTGGTCAGTCGCTATCCAGAGCCTGCCATCCTTATCAAGTGCGAGGTCATTGACCATATTACTGGGAAGCCCATCGTCGGTGGAAAAATGGGTCAGCACATCATCGGACCTATCGGATAGAGTTCCTCCATAGTCGAGGCAGTCCAAGCCACCATCGATATACCCCAGCCATAGCTTCCCTGAATCGAACAAAAAACTCTGGAAGTTAGCAGAGGAGAGTTCATTCCTCGTGAAAAAGTATGCATTGGAGGAATCAGGCTCAGAATATGGGAAGGAATCGAGAGCGCTATGGTTCCAGACGACAATCGCCGTGTCATTAGCGGGGTCAAAAACGAAAGCCCAGATATTCCCCTCGGAATCTTCCCCCAGCTCAGGAATCACCTCGTAGTTCGCACCCACACCTCTCGCAGTTGAGACAGGACCTGTCGAATCGGCGAAAACGCTCCATTGAATATCATCAGGATACATCACCAGAAGCCCCTGTCCCCAGGTCCCTATCCAGATGGCACCGTTTCTGTCGGGCAGAATAGCCCAACTGCTTATAATCCTTGAACCAACTGGAACATCCTCGCCATCGGGCATAGGATTGTATGTGGTTAAGGATACCCACTCGCCATTCTTCCTGTAAGATGCGCCATAAGGCTTCGCAGCAAGATAGATGTCATCGCCTGAGATATACACCCCAGAAAACCCATATCCACAGGGCGACGGGAAAATATACCTGACGACCTCCTCATCCGTTATGAAGCCGTAACCTCTGTGGTATCCGACCCAGGCGGTATCGGCGAGCACCACGCCACAGTGAGCCTTCTTCGGTGCGGATGAAAGCCTTCTCCAGTCTTCGCCATCGACGCTTCGATACAGCCCCCAGGCAGTGGCAGCATACAGGGAATCAGCTCTTACAAAGAGGTCAAATACATCGTCACGCTCAAGCCCGACAAGGGAAAAAACTGTATCCTCGAGCCGGTATACCCCGTTCGATGTCCCTGCAAAAAGAGTCCCATCCCAGGCAAAAAACCGATTCACCTGCCCGGATATACCAAAGCTTTCCCAGTTGTCCGGAGCGGAGAGATTCACTGTCTCGTAAGATGTGTCAGCCGCAACAACAATGTCCTCTCCCCCTCCCCATATCCTGCCATCGAAGAGGGTAACAGAAAACACAGGACTCTCCCGAGGAAGCTCCCCGAGACCCCAGAAGTTCCCGGCAATTTCACCCACCTGAAAATCGCTCATCCGCCTGAAAAGGGATATCCCTTTCGATGTGGCAAGCCAGAAAACATTCCCCGATGGGCAAATATCGTTTATCCCGATGCCAGAGAATCGAAAATCAGGGAAGTTGATAAAGCTGTTTCCCGAAAGATAGCCAAGTGCACCATTGGATGAGCCATACCACAACTCACCCGAAGGGGAGAGGGCAACACAGTTCACATCGAGCCCGGCAACACCATCTATGTTCGTGAAAACCCGCCAATTCCTACTATACGGGTCAAACTCGACTATACCGCCGGAGGTAGCAAAAAACAGTTCCCCACCATTTTCCACACAATCGTTGATGAAGTTCACATCGGCGATATTCTCCCACTCCGAAGCAAAAACTGCCTGCGAGATGAGAAGAAACATTGTAAATATTAAATTCCTCATACGGCTATAAGATAAAAAAACATTAGAGTTTGACAACCTCTTTTTCCAAAATAAAACAGTTGACAAAAGGACAAAATTTGTTAGATTGCCTTCTAACTTTCCAGAAGAGGAGGTGAAAATGAAGTTTCGTAGTATGCTCATCGAGCTGGCAGTCTTCCTTGTGCCAGCAATACTTTTCTCACAGGCAGAAAACCAGCCACAGACAATAAGCGGCCCACAGCCAAAAATCGAGGTTCCCGAGACAAGCTTTGACTTCGGATATGCACCATCAGGACATTATCTCCTTCATTCCTATATCCTGAGGAACATAGGGGAGGATACGCTGCACATAAAGCGTGTGCGGACAACCTGCGGATGCACAAAGTCTCCGCTTGTGAAACAGGTCATTGCCCCGGGAGATTCAACCTATGTTACGCTTATCTTCAACAGCACAAGATACTATCATAAGGTGCGGAAAGCTGCCTATATCACATCCGATGACCCACAGAACCCGAGGGTGAAGATAGACTTCACAGCAGATATGGACACACTCGCCAAGCCGATTATCCGTTCTGACCCGGCGGCACTTGATTTCGGCTCAAAGGATGACTTCAAAACGGAGAAGAGTTTCCACATCATCAAGGATACCAAGGAAAAACTCGACCTCACTATTGTGGACTACACAAAAGATGTGATAAAAGAGATAAAAATCGACAAGAAGTGGAAGAAGAACAAACGGGAAGTTACGCTCACCCTTTCAGATGACATAAATCCTCAGCTCTTCTTTAAAGGGTCGGTCACCTTCGAGGCATCTGACTCGCTTGGAACACGAATAACCGTTCCTGTTCGTGGAGGAGGAGCCCGCTGAAGAAGGGGGAATAACACTCCCCTTGTCAATAATTCCCTGTGACACTGGTTGGAAGCCGTGTTTTTCTGCGCGGTAGGCTTATCTGAATATAAGGAGGACACTTGTTCAGTCTATCCGGCAAGATAGAGGGTGCCGAGTATGTCGGAAAATCCCATATCCGCTCAGGGATTACCTGGTAGCCCTGGAAATTGCAGGTCAAGATAAAAGGCTCCGCCAGAGACTGACAAAATGTTTCGAGACATCGGTTTCACTCGCGAGAAAGAAGAAGTATCATCATAATCGGCAGGGATAGGTTCAACAGGGAAACATACACAAAATCTCATCTTGCCAGAAGAACGGTCCCCGAGCAGAGAGACTTTCCATCCCGTAATATGATGTAGGTGTAAGCACCGATAGGAGCAGGATTTCCTTCGTTTGTCCTCCCATCCCAGAAATTCTCGCCTTCAGCCACCGTCGGAGGAATATGCTTGTGGAAGACCTCCCGCCCCCGAACCGTGTAAATGTAAAGCTCCGCTCCCTCCGTCTCCATCCCCGGATAGCTGAACCAGACGACAGGGTTATAGGCATCTCCGTTTGGAGTGAACGGGATAGGATAAGCATCACAGGGGACAAGATGCTCGGCGACAAAGCGGAAAACAGATGTGGCTCTGTTCGGCTCGCAATAGAGCGTCCTGTCGGATACGGAGATTGTAACTACCACCTCCTCACCAGGCTGAAACTGCCCGTGAGCTGTTATCTGACCAAGCGTCGGGAAATCTATCCAGCCAAAATCAAAAGATAGTGTATCGGTGTTCGCCACAACAAGAATGGAGGCTGTATCGACCCCTGCGAAATCATCCTCAAGGACGAAACTCCTCGAGAAGAGACCACCTGAAAGCAATGTATCCGCTGGATGGAAAGATGGGGTTATCTCAGGAGGGACAAGGTCAACGAAGAAGATACCGAGTGTCTCCGGTAAGCTATGGTTGCCGAGGCTATCGAGTGCATCCAGAAGAACAACATAGACCGTCTCGGATGTAGCAAACGGCTCGGATGGGGCAAATACAAGCGTGTCGCCCGATATGCTTACCTCAGAAGAGTCAACGGTATAGACGACCCCAGCTATAGAAACAACACTGCTTTCGGGGACAACCCCATTCTGGTCGGAAAGAAGAATGCTTACCTCCTGATACTCGCAGGAGGAGAAGCTGCCATCCGCCGGGAGAAGAAGAACAGCCGAGGGTCCTGTAGCGTTAACGACAAGAACCGTCTCCACATCGGAGAAGCCACAGGCTCTATCGGATGGCTCTGCAAAATCCGTATCATTATCGCAGGCAAAAACCTGATACACGACAACCGTTCCCTCGGAGAGAGCCGGCAAAGGGATGTCTGTTATAAACCTGCCGCTGAGGTTTGCTGTAAGCGGTATCGTGTCTCCACCCACAGGGTCACCGTCAGTGTCCCAGACGAGATACGGAAGGGTGGTATCATCCAATACTCCTGATGTATCCGTTATCTCGCAGGAGATATAGAAAACTGCACCTGCAAGGACAAACGACGGTGAGAAGTCTGAAAACGCAGGTGGCTCTATATCATCATCGGCGACATACAGGCAGACGCTTGTATCAAGCAGATTCTCCCCGCAATAGCCTGCCCTGTCGGCGGAATGAATATTCACACAATAAGTGGAATCCTCGTGGAACCAGAAACCGATACTGTCAACATCGGGAGACCATAGCATACCGGCATTCAAGACAGACGGGTCAAATATGAAACGCTCACCATCGAAACCGACACCAGAATCAGCCACTCCAAACCGCCTCGAACCTATCTCAATATAGACCGAATCAGTGTCAACCCCGGAGAGTGTATCCAATACATCGAAGGAGAATTGGCTTTCAGAAGCCCGAATCGTATCCATCGGAGAAATATTGGAGACGACAGGCGGTGTAACATCGACAAAGTATGAAAGCGTCTCCGGAACCTCCGTGCAGTTCCCCACCGAATCGCAGGCAGAAACAACGATAACACGGACTGCCGCATCCTCCTCAAAAGCAGAGACAGGAGTAATAAAGAGCGAATCAGCGTGGAAACTCTGTGTAAAGCCGAATGTCGCCTCAACCCGAACAGACTCAGGGAGAACACCATCGGGGTCGGTAACGGAGAATATCACAACACCGGTCGAGCAGGATGAGAAGCTCCAAGGCTCGGGGTAGAGTGAAACAATCTGTGGCCCAGCTCCACCTATCACAAACTCGAAGCAGATATCCGTGCAATTTGCCCCGCAAAGCTCCGCCATATCGCAGGCGTGAACGCAGACACTCACAGTATCACCAGACAGAAATAATGTGTCGAGCGAATCCGATGGGATTACAAAATTATCACCCTCAAGAACAAGCCCCTCACCAAAACGATATGCATACATTCCGATGACGACAACAATAGAGGATGTGTCAATCCCGGAGAGTGCATCCTCAATATGCAGGACTATCTCCGGCGCTGGAGTAGACGCGGTGTCAACAGGCGATACAAGAGAAACATCTGGAGCTGTCCTGTCTACAGTAAAGCTCCAACTCCTTGGAGCATTAGTGAGCGGATTGCTCAATGAATCATCGGCACGGACGAGAGAAACGACCGAACAAGCACCATCCGGAAGCGAGTCAGGATAAAAGAAGTAAAGCGTGTCGCCCGAGAAAACAAGATTATCGGGAGAACCCGCAATGCTGTATTCTGTTCCGTCAACATCGAGCAGTATGCTGGAGCCGTCAACACCATCCGGGTCAAAAAGGGATATAACAACATACGGCGTGTCGCAGGAGACAAAGCCAGAATCGTGCGGAAGGATAAGCTCCGCCACAGGACCACCAGAGGAAATGACAAAATGGATGCAGGTATCAAGCAGGTTCGGCTCACACATCTCCGTCCTGTCCATAACCTCAAGGCAGATGGCTACCGTGTCACCACCATGATATATTCCTATGAGGGAATCCGGCAGAGAGGAAAGATAAACGGTGGCAGTAAGACCGTCAAATCTGATAAATCCATCGTCTATCCCGAAGGACGGGAAGGTGTCAAGATGAGCAGAAATAGAGGCAGAATCGACACCTGCAAGCTCATCTACTATGTCGAATAGCAGGCTATCAGGGACAGCGTCCACCGTGTCAAAATCCGAGATGCTCGACGAGACAATATAGGGTGGGGTGAGATCAACGAAGAAACAGAAGCTGTAAGGCACACTCAAACCCACACCTGTTGAATCGTATGCTCGGACAACGGATACATCAACCCTATCGCCATCCGCCCAAGGAGAGGAAGAGAGAAAATAGAGTGTGTCATTGGAGAATGTAACCTCAGGGGCGGATACGCCGAATGTCTCACCGTTCACCATCACTTCAATGGATTCTGGAACAACCCCCTGCGGGTCGGTGATAAGAAGCACAAAACCCTGTTCCCACGGCTCACAGGAGATAAAGCCAGAATCCGTTGGGGAGATCATCTCCACCACCGGCGGACCACTGCTTATGACAAAGAC
>NATO01000057.1 GCA_002085385.1 candidate division Zixibacteria bacterium 4484_93 | reverse complement strand
GGCTGATTAATATTCTTTACACTCGCTCCGAGCGAGAAATATTTTGTCGGACGAAGGACAGCTCCAGCATCATAGAATGTTCTGAACCTATCATCGAATGAGAATTTTACCCTTCTCACGGCAAAGCCGAGGTTTCCACCATCGTCGGGTGAACGGAACGATAGTGCAAAATCCCATTCTTTTAGCGGTTTGCTGTCGGTGTAGCCTATTCCAAGCCCGTTCAGATTGAAGAGAAATCTGTTCACCAGGTTATTGAAGCTGGAATCCGATAGGTTCGAATAGAGGAACTCGGAATATTCCGGATTAAGCAGTGCAGGGTTGTCGAATGCACCCTCTGGCGAATCGGAGTATGGAATGGAAGCGAAAAGAGAGGATACCACCAGAAGCATTGCTGTAGCGAGGGATATAGTCCTGAACATAATCGACCTCCTTTTTTGTATAAGGAGTAAAATAACTATCTTTTCAGGATAATCAAATAGAAATTTTGAATTAGAGATTGCTGATTTTCGGCAGAAAATACGGAATTAACCTGTCGTTGTAAGGAGCGTGCTTTTGTTCGCTGGGCTAAAGTTTTTCTCTGAGCTTTTCGAGAGCGAGCCTGGCAGCGGGCACAGTATCGAATAGTTTGTTCAGCTTTTCACAGGGGTAATCGTCGCAAAAGGCACAGTTCTCGACGCCCCTTTTCAGACCACAGTTCCTTATCTCACAAACCTTACAGTAGCCGAAAAGTCTCCCGCTCTCCGACAAACATCCATCGCAGTTGATATCCTCTGGCTTAATCTCCGAGTTAAATTTCTTTGCCCACTTTTCAGCGACCTTCTTTCTCTCGTTCTCATCACCTTTTTGGGTTACTATATATACAGGGCACTCGGCGCAGTTCATCCCGCAGAAAGCGATTATCTTCTCCGTATCTTTTACACCTCCCATTGTCCTATTTTTTCTCTCAAAATGCAGAATCTCGATTACCTGCTGGCACTCGAAAAATCCCGCAGAACCTTTCTATTTCAGATAGACAACCTTTCTTACAATCCTGTTTTTGCCTGCCGTTATCTGCACAAGATATATCCCCGATGGCAGTTTCCCTGCTTTTGACGGTTCCCATATAATACTGTGTCTCCCGGCGGTGAGCGGTTTCCGGTCGGCTACGGTTGCGACCCTCTCTCCGGCGGTGTTAAACAGCTCAATCGAGACGGATGTCTCCTCTGTCAAGGTGATGAGAAGTTCTGTCCTTGAGTTGAACGGGTTCGGGTAGTTCCAGGAGACAGAGAACGCAGGTTTTATATCCTCCTTTTTGATGGCTGTTGAGCCTGTTATGCAGAACGAATCGATGAGTTCCCCGTCGAGTTTCTTCGCCTCGAAACACAGGTTATCCCCATTCACATATACCAGGCAGTAGTGATATTCCGATGCGTATACTGTTATATGCTCGAAATCCTGTATCCAGTGGTCGAGTGATGCACCGCCCCCTCCCGTTATGATGTAGTGAACGCCGTTCAGGTATCCTCTCTCGTAATCGTGTGTGTGCCCATTGAAGCAGATTGTGGCATTGTATTCCTCCATCAGCGGGACGATGGTTGTCCGCAGCTCATGGTCACCGTCGTATCCGGGTGAGTCCCAGCCCTCGGAGTATGGCGGCTGGTGGAAGAAGACAAATCTGAATGTCGCCTCCTGCGCCTCCGGCGAGGATATTGCATCCAGAAACCAGTTATAGTATGTGTTTGTGTCCGGGTCGGTGTAGTAGTCCTTGTTTGCATCAAAGATTATAAAGAAAGAGTTCCCGTATTTAAATGTATAGCAGTTCTCGGGCGCCGGATATGAGACAAAATCATAGTACCAGTGTGCATCAGCCTCATGATTCCCAATCGAGATATACATCGGAACATAATACAGAAGCTCCCTTGCCGGATTGAAAAATTCTGTCCCCCATTGGGAATAAACGGTTCCCAGTGTGACAACATCTCCCGTATTGAATGTTATGTCAGGGTTCTCGGATAGCATTGCCACACAGGTTGCATGCCACATATCGTGATCTGTCCTGTTGTCTCCGGCAACGACGAACATAAATGCTGTCGCGGGGTTAATAGCTGTCTTGAAGTGGAAATCATGGCTATAGCTTTCCCCCGTTTTTATGCGATAATGGTATATCGTCTCGGGTAGAAGCTCTCGCAGGGTTACCTCGTGGATTGTCACACCTTCCGATATAGAGATTGTATCCGTGTATTCCTGTGTCAGCCCATACATCACGATGGAATTGCCCGGCAGCTCTGTCTCCCACATAATCACCTGTGTGGTCTCCGTGCCATACATAAGATATGGTCCCTTTTTGAACTCGACCACATCGATATCGTTCACCGCTATATTGACGAGGTTAGAATCGGAGAGAAGGTATGCGTTTGTTGCGACAAAATAAATACTCTCTGTCCCTGTCCAGCCGTGGGGAGCAAGGATTGTTGCTGTCGAGCCATCGAAATCTATCTCGATATTCCTGTTCCCGTGAGCATCCCAGATTATTGCCCTTGGGTCGACGATGTAATCTGCGAGCTCAATAACCCTTGCCTCGCCCTCGTTGAGTATTATATCCGGTATGTCGAGTAGCTCCGGTGGGCTGCCTGTTGAGTGAGCAAGCTGGATACAGCTGTAGAATCTCGTTGTAAATGAGTTCTCTCCATCAGGGGGTGAAAAGACGCTTAATCTCTCCGTTGAGCTGTTGACAGTGTAGAGATTTCCTGCGCGGTCGAATGCAATATCCCGAAGGTTCCCACCGCCTGTGGAGAAACTTGTTATGTAGTCGCCGCTCCCGTTGAAGATATAAATCTTTCCATCGCCACCGGATATACCGACAGCGACCCATTCATCGCTCGCATCGATGGACACCGCTTCCGGGGGGATGGTTATGTAACCTGTCCTCGCACTCCAGAGCTCCTCGCCTGTGGGGGAGAACATAAACACATTGTCGTCCGAGAGTATTGTCGAGCGCTTGTCGACGACGAATATATTCCCATCATCATCCATTGCAAAGTCGAACGGATAGGATGGGCTTGTTGAGTAGTCGGTTTCCTTATTCAGTATGAGTGCATCGGGGAAATTGCTCCAGACGCCGCTATGGCTCTCTGGGATGTCGTAGCGCCATATATTCCCGGATACACCGGATAAGTCCTCGTCGCAGCTGTAAATCTTCCTTGTATCTCCTGTGTCAACTACAGCAACAGCCGATATGCTCCCGTGGTTTATTGCGCTGTCCGTGTGCATAAACAGCATCTCGATGGACAGGGCGGAGAACAGAGCATCCCCGACATAGAGGTTCATATATCCATCTGACCAGTCGCAGAGATACAGTCTATCGTTCTCGGCAACAAACGGTTTGAACGGCGAGTTTGGTGTTGGTCCGAAGTCGCATACGAGGTTCCCCGATGCAAACCCCTCCTCGAGCCACCGGCAGTCGGGATAATAGATATACAGTCCCTCCGGCGTTTCCACTGCCCCCGGATTGGAGGATGTCCCGGTCTCACCGTTTGCGACATACACAAGCCCGAAATACGGACTCGAACGGTTCTTATTAACACATACCCCCTTCGGATACCAGATAGCGTTCTCACCCGAATCGAGGTTTATCTTCTCCCAGAATGTATGCCCGTCATCCTGTGCTGTTACCTCGAATGTGTAGGAGCCATCCGGAAGGTCTGCCCCAAACTCGTCCATTCCATCCCAGGATATACTGTTTTCCCCCCGCAAAGCGGAGGATAGCTCGAAAACCCTGACAGTATCTCCTCCTGCATTGAATATACGAATAATTGCCCCGTTGTCGGCAGGCTCATTGAGGTAAAATCCTATGATAATGCTGTCCATTATGGCTTTGTTGAAGAACTGTGGTGCCTCGAGCAGTGTCGGATAAACATTGCCAAAAAGCAGGGATGGTAGAGAAAATAGCGCAAAGATAATAAAAAGTAAATTTCTCATTTTCGCTTTTCTTTCCTTACTTTCGCTTCACTTCTGAATTAAATGTAAATTCTCTGGACATACCTATCGAGTGTTTTAGGGCTTTTTCGCTGGATTTCGCTTCTCAGGAGGTTTTCAAACGCCTCTGGTGTCTTAGGCTGTGAGGGTCTACTGCTATGGGACAATCTGCCTCTCGTATATCCGGTATCTTTTGTAGAGCTTTCCGCCTATCTCGCTATCGAATCGGTTGATAAGGTCGTTATCCTCGAGGTTCCACGATAGCTCGCACCATTGGTATCCGAGCCTTCGAGCAGCCCTCTCGGTCTCCCAATAGAGGAGGATGGGCAGCCCTGTCCTGCGGAACTCCGGTTTGAACCCGAACACCATCGCCCGAATGCCTGTAATCTTCTTTCGCAACACTAACGCTTTGGCAATCTGTATTGGTCCGAGCTTGCCGTTCAGGTGGATGAGCACCTGATTGTAATCCGGTATGCTGATTCCTACACCAGCCGGCTTACCATTCATAAACGCAAAGAGAGCAAGCTCTGGCACAGCAATTGATTTTAGTTCCTTTCCCGTAAGGTTTATTTCCTCGTCCGTCATAGGTGAAAAGCCCCAGTTCTTCTCCCAGCTCTTGTTGTAAAGCTCCCTTATAATTTCCAACTCATGGGAGAGCTTCTTGAAATTCACCTCCCTGATGAGCAGATTGTGTTTGCGTTTTAATGCTTCTGCCAGTTTTTGCAGCCGCTCCGGGATTCCCATCGAGGTATCCTTGTAAAATGCCCAGAGTTCTTTTGCTTTTGCAAAACCCGATTTCTCAACGAGTTCGGGGTAATACGGCGGATTGTAGGGCATCATTATCACGGGTGGCTTTTCATATCCCTCTGTTAGAAATGCGCATTCATCGTTCATTGATGGTGATAGTGGTCCGCGGATAAAGCTCATTCCCTTTTTCTTGAGCCAATCGGATGCAGCGTCGAGGAGGGCATCAGCCACAGATTGGTCGTTTATGCACTCGAAGAAGCCGAATGCACCCATCTTCTCATTCCAGAGTTTATTGTAGTTATAATCGATGATTGCAGCGATTCTGCCAGCTAATGTGCCATCTTTGTATGCGAGGAAGAGCTGTCGTTCGGCGTGCTTCCAGAAAGGGTGTTTCGATGTGTTCAGCTTGAATTTTATATCTCGCTTGAGTGGTGGCACCCAGTTAGGGTCCCGCCAATATTCCCTGTATATGAACCAGGGGAATTCGATGAACTTGGATAGCTCATCTTTCCCAGCAACCGATTTTATGGAGATTCCCATTCTTGTTGTGCTGACCTTGGTTTCTCTTAAAATAGGATTTGCAATAGCAAAGTCAAGTGAAAGATTATAAAAATTTTCTTGAATGTTGTAATCGTCTTATTATTATGGGTCGAACCATAGAAATCAAATGTAAAGGAGAGTAATTATGAACATTTCACTGCTTGAGAGATTGTCCAACGCCTTTGGTGTCTCTGGCTGCGAGGATGAGGTTGCGGAGATTGTCAGGGATGAATTTGCCAACTTCTGCGATGATGTTCACACCGACAGGTTCGGCTCGGTCATCGGGCACAAAAAGGGGAATGGTCCCGTTGTTGTCTTTGATGCTCATATGGATGAGGTCGGCTTTATGGTGAAGCATATCGATTCCGAGGGGTTCATCAGGGTTGTCCCGGTCGGTGGGATAGACCAGAGGGTATTTTTTGCTCAATCCGTAAAAATTTTTGGCAAGGAGACAATCTTCGGTGTAGTTGGCTCGATTCCGCCGCATCTCACACGCGAGGGTAGGGAGCATCTGCGTGGTGCTGTCCCGGAGATTGAGGACTGCTTCATCGACACAGGACTCCCTGCTGATGAGGTCAAATCTATTGTCTCCGTTGGCGATTATGTTGTCTTCGATACGAAGTTCAGGCAGCAGAAAGGGGTGTTTTTCGGCAAGGGTTTCGACGATAGGGCAGGTCTTTTTGCGATGATAGAGGGTGCCAAGCTCGCAAACCGTTTCTCGGCGGATATCTATTTTGTCGGTGCGGTTCAGGAGGAGATGGGGCTCCGCGGAGCGTCGGCATCGGCTCTCGCTCTCAATCCTGATATCGCCATAGCACTTGAGGGCACAATCGCGAACGACATTGCAGGTGTCCCCGTGCATAAACGATTTGCACATCAAGGGAAGGGTCCCGAGGTCCGCTTTGCCGACAGGAGGATGCTTGCTGATAGAAGGCTTGTCCGTTTCATATCAGATGTTGCGAAGTCACGCGACATCCCTCATCAGATTGTTGTCAAGCGGGTTGGTAGCACGAATGCTGCGGTGTATCAGTTGTCTGCTGGAGGTGCGAAGGCAGCGGCAGTTGCAGCCCCCGTGCGATACATACATTCACCGGTCGGCATAGTGCAGAAGTTGGACATCGAGGCGATGGTTGCCCTCGTGGCGGCACTTATCGAGGAGATAGGGAATTTCAAATAGGGGATAAGTAAGTCCTCTCGATATTTTGATTGTGGTTATTGTGTTTTTTATGAAGCCTGGGTAAAGACCCCGAGAGGGGAAAACCCTTGACTTTTGCCGGAGTGCGGATTAAATTAAGGTTGATAGGGAACTGAGAGATTGGGGTTCGACTATATGGCTCTAATCGATATATTCTTCAGGAGAAGAATACTATTAAGGGGGATAAAGTGAACGTCACAGTCGAAGAGAGCAGGCTCAGGGAATTGATAAAGGAAGCTGTCCGCGAGGTTATTCACGAGGAGGAATTCGCGTTATTCTTATCTCGCATACAGGAGGTTTCGGACGAGGAGCAGCAAGAGATTGATGAAACCCACGGGGAGCCGGGCGAGAAGAAAGCAGCGTTATCGATGGATATCGAGGTATGAACTGGCGGATAGAGTTTTCAAACAAAGCCGCGAAGTTTGCCCGTGAGCACAACCTGCTCGATACGGTTCAGGATTTCCCCATTCTGACATTCGAGTGGTGTTCGCTCTGGATAGGGAAAACCGTGTTGTATATATAGAAGCTATAGACCGCAGGGATAAAGCCTACCGTAAATAGCTGTGAACGCAGCTCAGGAAGCCCACGGGGGCAAAGTGCAAAACGGGAAAACCCTTGACTTTTGCCGGAGTGCGGATTAAATTAGGATTGGTTGAAGAGTAAAAATATAGGAAATTCAGCTAACCCGCGAGGAATACAAGGAAGAGAAAAAGCACGGTTGGCTGGAGGTGGAATAAATAACGGAGATTGTTAGAACAAAGAAAAAAGAGGTACACTTGTTATGAAGAAAGAAGAAGAGAAATTTAGATTTCCGAAAAGCATAAAAAAACTATCTAAAGAAGAATGTGCGAAGATCCTTCAAAAAGCTCTTGCTTCCTCTAATAGATTTTCTTCTGTACCCGAAGTAGCCGCAGCCGTTGGGATTAGTAGGCAAAGCGTTGGGGATTATTTCTACGGGAGAAATAAGCCGCCTCAAGAGAGATGGGATATGCTAAGACAAGTACTATTTGAAGAAGAAATACAGGCAAGGCCTAAAAAGGAATTAAAGGGAAAGGAATTGGAGGAAGCAAAACAAGCAGCTGAGAGACTCAAAGCTATAACCTTTTTGCTAAAACACGAATTGAATTATTTCCAGAATACGCGGCCGGAAGTAAGGCAAATACTTAAAGATTACTTGCCGGGTCCAGAAGCTGGCCGTATAGCAGGTTTACTGATTGCGTTATACGACGAGGATCAATTAGAAGTGTGGAAAACTTTTTCAGACAATAAGGAGTGAGGAAATGGAAGAAAAGAAACTCCAACTCGGTGATCAGGAAAACGCGATATTGATAATCCAATCATCGCAAACTAATCCACAAAAAGCATTAGCGGAGTTAGTAGAGAATAGTA